>JBDTAU010000284.1:0-9774 GCA_039924465.1 Dermatophilaceae bacterium | reverse complement strand
GAGGAGCTCACGGGCCCTGGTGACGGCGGTGGCCTCGAGGTTCCCGCCGCCCACCGTGTCCCAGGTCGCGTCGCTCGCCACGACCATCTTGGCGCCCGCCGCGCGAGGTGCATGACCGCGGACCGAGACGATCGTGACGAGGACAGCGGGCCGACGCTCGCGGCGGAGTTGCTCGATCGCGCGGACCCAGTTCACGACGTGCCCTGTGGTGGGCCGGACGTCCGTTCCGGGGTCGGGATCGTGGCTGGGTAGGCGCCACGTTCGGCCTCGGTCCGGGGCGCGGTGCGCCCTGCCGAGGGGCGGGCGGGGACGGTGCCACGCTCGCCGGGACTGCTGCGCACCAGTCCGTCACCGGCACCGCTGCGGGCGCTCTCAATCGCCCAGTACACCGCTTCGGGGGTCGCCGGGGAGGCCAGGTGGACCGTGGTGCCGTCCGGTCCGAAGGCTGCTGCGGCCTCCCGCAGGGCCTCCCGAACCGAGAAGGCGAGCATGAGGGGTGGCTCGCCGACCGCCTTCGAGCCATAGACGGCCCCGTCCTCGTGGGCCTTGTCGAGGAAGGCGATGTTGAACACCTCGGGCATCTCCGAGAACGACGGCAGTTTGTAGGTGCTCGCCGACTGGGTCGCGAGCCGGCCCCGGGAGGGTCCATCGCTCTCGTCCCACCGCAGGTCCTCGAGGGTGAGCCAGCCGGCCCCCTGGACGAAGCCGCCCTCGATCTGGCCGATGTCGATGAGCGGCGAGAGGCTGTCGCCGACGTCGTGGACGATGTCGACCCGCCGAGTCCGGTAGGCGCCGGTGAACCCGTCCACCTCGACCTCTGCTGCCGCGACCCCGTAGGCGAAGTACTTGAACGGGGTGCCCTGCATCCGGGCGGAGTCCCAGTGCAGGCCCTCGGTGCGGAAGTAGCCGGCCGCCGACAACTGGACCCGAGCGAAATAAGCCTCCTCGATGAGGGAGTCCCAGTCGATCCGATGGTCTTCGTCGCGGGCGTCATAGGCGGCCCCGTCGGCGAACCGCACGTCGGTGACGGCGGCGCCGAGGGACTTGGCGGCGACCTCTGCCAGCCGCTCCCGGATCTGCTCGCAGGCGTTCTTGACCGCGCCGCCATTGAGGTCCGTGCCCGAACTGGCTGCTGTCGCAGAGGTGTTCGGGACCTTGTCGGTGCGGGTCGGGGCCAGGCGCACCCTGGACAGGGAGAGCCCGAGGGAGGTCGCGGCGACCTGGAGCATCTTGGTGTGCAGCCCCTGACCCATCTCGGTCCCGCCGTGGTTGATCAGCACCGACCCGTCCTTGTAGACGTGGACGAGGGCTCCGGCCTGGTTGAACGCGGTGAGGTTGAACGAGATCCCGAACTTGACGGGGGTCATGGCGATGGCCCGCTTCTGGTCGGGGTGCGCGGCATTCCACGCGGAGATCTCGGCGCGCCGCCTCGGGAGTTCGCCCGACTCGATGACCTGGTCCCACGCGGCCACCATCCGTTCGGGGTGACGAACCGGCTGGCCGTAGGGCGTGCTCTGGCCCTCGGTGTAGAAGTTGCGTCGTCGGATCTCGTCCGGCTCGAGACCCAGTCGATGGGCGCAGCGGCTGAGGATGTCCTCGATGACGAGCATCCCCTGGGGCCCGCCGAAGCCGCGGAAGGCCGTCTGTGAGGTCTTGTTGGTCTGCGCGATCCGACCGAAGACGCGCACGTCCGGGATCCAGTAGGCGTTGTCGATGTGGCACAGGGCGCGGGCCAGCACCGGCTCGGACAGATCGAGGCTCCAGCCGCCGTCCGAGGTGAGGGTCGCGTCGAGGGCCTGCAGGCGGCCGTCCTCGTCGAAGCCCACCCGCCACTGGGAGTGGAAGCCGTGCCGCTTGCCCGTCATCGTCAGGTCCTGGGTGCGGGACAGTCTCAGGCGGACGGGGCGCCCGGTGAGGACCGAGCCGAGGGCAGCGATCGCCGCGAAGCCGTGGGGCTGCATCTCCTTGCCGCCGAAGCCACCGCCCATCCGCAGACTCTGCACGGTGACCGCGTTGCTCTGCAGCCCCAGGACGTGGGCGACGACCTCCTGGGTCTCGCTGGGGTGCTGGGTGCTGGACTGGATGAAGATCTGGCCGGCCTCATCGACCAGGGCCAGCGACGCCTGTGTCTCGAGGTAGAAGTGCTCCTGGCCGGGGAACTCGAACTCGCCGCTGAACACGTGGGCCGAGCGGGCCAGTCCCGCCTCGACGTCTCCCCGACTGACCTCGGGCGCGGTGCCCTGGAAGGAGTCGGCGTCGATCGCGTCACGGACGGAGACGATCGAGGGGAGGACCTCATAGGTGACCTCGACCGCTGCGGCTCCGAGCCGGGCGGACTCCCAGGTCTCACCGAGCACCCAGCAGACGGACTGCCCGTAGAACATCACCTCGTCGGGGAAGAGCGGCTCGTCGTGGTGGACACCCGAGTCGTTGATGCCTGGCACGTCAGCCGCGGTGAGGACTCGCACCACCCCTGGGACGGCCAGGGCCGGCTCGACCTGCAACGACGTGATCCTGGCGTGGGCGTGGGGGGCCTGCACCGGGTGGGCATGCAGCGCGCCGGTCACCCGGCCGACGAGGTCATCGGTGTAGAGCGCTGCTCCGGTGACGTGTTGGGCGGCGCTCTCGTGCGGGATCGCCAGCCCAACGCTGGGACGGATCGGTCGCTCGGACAACTTGCTCATGGCCGGACCTCCAGGTCCCTGCTCGTCTCTGCCTGCAAACGCAGCAGGGCGGTGCCGAGCATCGTCGCCCGGTAGGCCGAACTGGCTCGGTGGTCGTCCATGGGTGTCCCCTCGTCGTGCATGACGGCGGCGGCCGCCGCCACCCCGTCGCGGGTCCACGAGGCTCCCTCCAGAGCGGCTTCGGTCGCGAGCGCCCGGATGGGCGTCGCGGCGATCCCGCCCAGCCCGATCCGGGCCCGGCGCACGATGCCGTCCTCGACCCGGAGGGCGAGGCCGATCGCCACGCTGGAGATGTCGTCGTAGCGGCGCTTGGCCAGTTTGTGGAAGGCGGTGATCGGGCTGAGCGGCAGGGGGATGCGGACGGCCCGGATGAGCTCGTCGGCCCGTTTGACCGTCTTGCGGTAGCCCGTGAAGTAGTCCGACAGGGCGACGACCCGCTCACCGCTGCCTGAGGTCAGGACGATCCCGGCTTCGAGGGCCAGCAGGGCGGGCGGGGTGTCGCCGATGGGCGACGCGGTGCCGAGGTTGCCGCCGATCGTCGCGCCGTTGCGGATCAGGGGTGAGGCGAACTGTGGAAACAGGTGGGACAGCAGCGGCACCCGTCCGCGCAGGCCGGCTTCGACCTCCGTCAAGGTCAGGGCCGCCCCGATCTCGATGAGGTCGCCGGTGAGCTCGAGCGTGCGCAACTCGAGGATCCGGTCGAGGCCGATGACGAAGGGGGCGCGAACACCGCGGAGGTTGACGTCGACGCCCCAGTCCGTCGCCCCCGAGACGAGCGTGGCCTCCGGGTGCTCGGCGAGCAGCGCGAGCGCGTCGGCCAGATCCGCCGCCCGGGCGTAGGTGCCCGACGGGCTGGTGAACCGGGTGGCGACGGCTGCTGGGGCCGGGCGGCTGAGGCGCTCGAGCATCGGGTCGCCGGGCTCGGGGTGCCCCAGGGCGTAGGCGGCATCCCGGATCGGGCGATAGCCGGTGCAGCGGCACAGGTTGCCCGACAGCGCGTCCAGGGCGAAGCCGTTGGCTCCGTGCTCGACGTCGGGTCGATCGTCGGCGTCACCCGGGGGCTCACTGCCGCCAGGTGGCTCACTGTCGCCGAGTGGCTCGATGGGGGAGGTGAGTCGCTGCTCGCTGGAGGAGCCGTTGCCGTCGTGGGCCTGCGGGGCGTCCCAGCGTGTGACCCGATAGAACTCCGCTGCCATGCTGCAGATGAAGCCGGGGGTGCAGTAGCCGCACTGGGACCCGCCGCGGACCGCCATCTCGTGCTGGACCGGGTGCAACGCGTCGGGGGAGCCGAGTCCCTCGCTCGTGACGATCTCCTGCCCGTCGAGGGAGGCGGCCGGGACCAGGCAGGCGTTGACCGAGATCCACTGGGTCCGGTCGCTGCCGTCGGGGCGAGCCACCATGATCGCGCAGGCGCCGCACTCACCTTCGGCGCAGCCTTCCTTGGCGCCGGTCAGGCCGGCCGAGCGGAGCCAGTCCAGGGCGTTGGTGTGAGCCGGGAGCCCTCCGAACGGGACGGAGCTGCCGTTGACCGTGGCGGCGGCTGCATCAGCGGGAGCGGTGGCCACCCCGTTGGCGCCAGAGCCCCCCGCAGCTACCGGGGACGGGGTCGGGGGCGACAGCGTCATGGGTGTTCACTCCTTGCGGTGATGGACTCGCGGCATCAAACCAGCACGTCGCTGGCCCGCATGGTTTAAGAAGTGAACCGACGGGTGGTTATCCATGCAGAACATCCGTCGGGGCTTGGGATCGAGGGTAGGTGCCTCGTCCCGATTTGGGAAGGACGTGCCGCTAGGGTTGCCAAATGCTCGATCACTTCGGAATCAACTGTGCAGATCTCGTCGCGAGCAGCGCCTTCTATGACGCTGTCCTTCGCGAGCTCGGCTTCTCGCGCCAGCTGGACTACACGATGGCCATCGGTTATGGGACCGATGGGCACGCTGCCTTCTGGATAAGCGCCTGGGAGGGGACCGAGACCAGCCGCGAGGTGCATTGTGCCTTTACGGCCGCGAGTGAGGGCGAGGTCAGGGCCTTCTACGACAAGGCGATCGAGCTCGGGGCCGAGTCCCTGCACGCCCCCCGGCTCTGGCCGGAGTATCGCCCCGGCTACTTCGGGGCGTTCGTCCGTGATCCTGACGGCAACAACGTCGAGGCCGTCTTCCACCAGGCCGTTCCCGACGCCTGAGCCGTCCGTCCTCGCCAGAACGCTTCACCGCGGCAGCGGCTGCGCAGGGTGAGGTATGCCGCTGTGCTCGGTGGGGTGGCCTGGTCAGCTCCGGGCGTGGCCAGGTCGGGTCAGCCCTGGTAACCGGCGCGACGCAGGGCCTGCGCCAGGGCGCTCTCGTTGGACGCGCCATCGCGGACTGCACCCTTGATGGGGCCTCCGCGCGGCCGTGGGCCCGACTCACCGCCACGGGTTCCGCGGTCGCGGCGCCCGGCTGATCCGGAGCCACCATCACCGGTTGGGACCTCGTCATCGAGGCGCAGGGTCAACGAGATCCGTTTGCGCTCGAGGTCGACCTCGAGCACCTTCACCATGACGACATCGCCCGGCTTGACGACGTCGCGAGGGTCCGAGATGAATTTGCGCGAGAGCGCTGAGACGTGGGCGAGACCGTCCTGGTGGACGCCGACGTCGATGAAGGCCCCGAAGGCGGCGACGTTGGTCACGACCCCCTCGAGGGTCATGCCCGGGGTCAGGTCCTTGAGGGCCTCGACACCGTCCCGGAAGGTCGCGGTGCGAAACTCCGGGCGCGGGTCGCGGCCCGGCTTCTCGAGCTCGGCAAAGATGTCGGTGACGGTGGGCAGCCCGAAGTTGTCATCGACGAACTCCTGGGGCCGAAGTCCGTGCAGGACCACGGTGTTGCCGATGAGGTCCGTCAGACCGCACCCGGCCTTGGCGAGCAGGCGCCGCACCACCGGATAGGCCTCGGGGTGCACCGCCGAGGAGTCGAGCGGATCGGCGCCACCGGGGATGCGGAGGAAGCCGGCGCTCTGCTCGAAGGCCTTGGCCCCGAGCCGTGGCACGTCCTTGAGGGCGGCCCGGGTCCGGAAGGGGCCGTTGCCGTCCCGGTGCGCGACGATGCTCTCCGCCAGACCGGACGTGATGCCGGACACCCGGGTCAGGAGGGGCGCGGAGGCGGTGTTGACGTCGACGCCGACCGCGTTGACACAGTCCTCGACCACCGCGTCGAGGGATCGGGACAGCGAGGTCTGGGGCAGGTCGTGCTGGTACTGACCGACACCGATCGACTTCGGGTCGATCTTGACCAGCTCGGCCAGCGGGTCCTGCAGCCGGCGGGCGATCGAGACCGCCCCGCGCAGCGAGACGTCCATGTCGGGGAACTCCTGCGAGGCGAACGCTGATGCGGAGTAGACCGAGGCGCCCGCCTCTGAGACGACCGCGGTGGTGAGCCGCAGCTCGGGATGAGCCTTCATCAGGTCGGTGGCCAGCTTGTCGGTCTCCCGCGATGCGGTGCCGTTGCCGATGGCGATGAGCTCCACGTGGTGGGTCGCCGCGAGCCGAGCGAGCGTCTCGAGCGACTGGTCCCAATGATGACGTGGCACATGGGGATAGATGACGTCGGTCGCGACGGCCTTGCCGGTCGCGTCGACCACCGCAACCTTGACCCCGGTCCGGAAGCCCGGGTCCAGGCCCATCGTCGCTCGTGACCCGGCGGGCGCGGCGAGCAGCAGATCGCGCAGGTTGGCCGCGAAGACGCGCACGGCCTCCTCCTCGGCTGCCTTGCGCAACCGCATCCGCAGGTCGATGCCCAGGTGGAGCAGGATCTTGGTCCGCCAGGCCCACCGGACGGTGTCGGCCAGCCAGGCGTCCGCCGGTCGTCCAGCCGACGTGATGCCGAAGCGGCGTGCGATGGACCGCTCGTACTCCGTGGGGCCCACGGCGACCTCATCGCCCGGGGGCACCGGCTCGACGCTGACGCTGAGGATGTCCTCCTTCTCGCCACGGAACATCGCCAGAGCCCGGTGCGAAGGAATCTTGGTCAGCGGCTCGGAGAAGTCGAAGTAGTCGGAGAACTTCGCGCCCTCGGTCTCCTTGCCGGACCGGACCGCGGACCTCAGGTGTCCGATCGACCACATGCGCTCGCGCAACTCGCCGATGAGGTCCGCATCCTCGGCGAAGCGTTCGACGAGGATCGAGCGGGCCCCGTCCAGCGCGGCGCTGGCATCCGGGACCCCCCGGTCCGGGTCGACGAATGTGGCTGCGGCGGTGGGCGGATCTTGATCTGGCGTGGTCAGCAGTAGGTCGGCGAGTGGCTCGAGGCTGGCCTCACGCGCGATCTGGGCCTTGGTGCGCCGCTTCGGCTTGTAAGGCAGGTAGATGTCCTCGAGGCGCGACTTGGTCTCGGCCGCCAGGATCTGGGCCTCGAGGGAGGGATCCAGCTTGCCCTGCTCCCGGATTGAGCTGAGCACGGTCTGGCGGCGATCGTCGAGTTCGCGGAGGTAACCGAGGCGCTCCTCGAGGGTGCGCAGCTGGGCGTCGTCCAGCCCTCCGGTGGCCTCTTTGCGGTAGCGGGCGACGAAGGGCACGGTGGCGCCGCTGTCGAGGAGCCCGACGGCTGCTGTCACCTGACCATCCCGGACACCGAGCTCCTCGGCGATCCGGATCTCCACCGACTGCACGACCACAAACTGCTCCTGACTGATGATGCGATCCGACTGATGCGATCCGGCAAGCCGCCGGACAGAGTGAGCATTCTGTCGTGGGCCGCGCCCACGCACACCAGCAGGGTAGGCCTGCTGGGCCACGCACAGCGGACCGGCCGACGACCCGAAGGTCGCCAGCCGGTCCGGTCAGGCACTCAGGCAGGGCTCAGTCAGTCACTTGCCTGCCTTCTGAGCCTTTGGTGCCTGCTGCGGTTTCTGCGGCTTCTCGGCCTTCTTGCCCGCGATGACCTCGATCGTCACCTCGTTGCTCGGCACGCTGTCGATGCCCGCGGCGTCGGTGTAGACCGCCGTGATGACGTGCACACCGAGGCTGGTCGTGTTCGGCAGGACGTAGTCAGCCTTGCCGCTACCACCCTTCGGCGCGACCTTGGCGATGAGTTTGCCGTTGTCGAAGATCGACACCATCCCGCCGCGCACCTTCTGGCCCTGGTCGCGCAACTCGACGGTCAACTTGACCCCGTTGCCCTTGCCCTGCTCGAGCGTGGTGTCCTTGGCCGAGAGGCTCGCCTTGACGGTTGACGTCGGGACTTGTGCTGCCTCCACCAGAATCGATGGGAGCTGTGCCATGGTGCCGGTCTGGTCGCCGGTCACCGTCAGCGTGGTCACGCCGGCCGGCAGGTCCGCGGGAAGGGTGACCTTCACGTTTGCCGTGCCGTACTCGTCCCACTTGTCCATGCCAACCGTGTTGTCGACCTCGAACGACCCGAGCTTCTGGTCACCGATGCTGATCGTGACCGTCTTGTCCTTGAGGTCCGGGGGCGTCGAGAACGCGAGCGACGAGAGCGCGAGCGACACGGTGTCGCCGGCCTGGTAGCTGCTCGGTGCACCCTCCGGGAAGCTGATCCCGACGGAGCGCTGGGTGTAGTCGACGGGGAGCGGCGTCGTCGCTGCCTTGGCCGCCATGTAGTCGACCATGCCCTGCAGGTCGGTCTTGCCGGTGTCCCTCGGGTTCGCGCCCTTGCCGAGCTCGGCAAAGTTGTCACCACCGGCAGCCAGGAACGAGTTCGCCGTCACCGAGTAGGTCGCCGTGTTGTCGATGGGCTTCAGGCCCAGCCACATGCCGGTGATGTGTGATCCCGCGGCAGCGGCTGGGTCGTAGGTGTAGGTGAAGCCGGCCGAGAGGCCCAGGCGCAGGAACGGCCGTGACGAGCCCGCGGGCTGCCACTGCTGTTCGAGTACCGTCTTGATCTGGGCACCGGTCAGGGTCATGTTGACCAGGGTGTTGGCGAACGGTTGCACCGTCGCCGCCTGCTGGTAGGTCAACGTTGCCGGGTATCCGTTCGCGTTGGACCCGACCATGTCGGCCCGCAGGCCACCCGGGTTCATGAACGCGATCTGCGCCCCGCCGGACTCCGCCCCCTCGGTCGCCCAGCGCTGGGCCTCAGCAACGAGGTTGCCGAGCGTCGACTCACCACCACGGTTCTCCATGGCATCGCTGGTCTTGGCCCGGTTGAACGGGCCGGCGATCTCACCGAGCGGCTTGGCACCAAGGACCGCCGCGTTGGCCACGGCCTTGGCGACGATGTCCGTCACCTCATCGACACCCGGGAAGTTGGCGACCCAGATCGTTTTCTTTGGGTCCTCGGGGTACTTGGGGTCCTGAACCTGCTTGGTCAGGGCGATGGTGTTGGACTCCACTGCCTTGACCGCGCCAGCAGCGTCGGTGGTGAAGAGGAGTTGGTCGAGGTTGTAGCCGTACTGACCAGCCGAGACGACCGGACGCTCGGTCACTGCACGCCCCTGCCACGCGGGCACCGGGACCATGCAGTTGTAGGTCAGGTGGGTGTGACCCGACACGATCGCGTCGACGTTCTCGTTGACGCCGTTGACGATCTTGCCGAAGTCGTTGTCCCCGGTGACGGAGTCACAGGAGGTGGTCGGCGCACCCTCGTGGACGAGCAGGACGATGATGTCGACGCCTTCACCCTTGAGGATGTCGGCTTCCTTGTTCACGGCCTTGGGGATGTCCGTGATCGTGAGGTCGGCGATGCCGGCCGGGGAGACGAGCTCGTTGAGGTGCTCGGTCACCGCGCCGATGAAGCCGACCTGGACGCCGCCGAAGTCCTTGACCCAGGTCGGGTCGAGGGCCGGGTTGCCCGAGTCCTTCATCTTGACGTTGGCGCCGAGGTACTTCCACTTCGCGCCGCCGTAGGGGTTGGTGTCGGCGTTGTAGGGAGCCATCACCCGGTTGACCAGGTCGTCATAGCCCTGGTCGAACTCGTGGTTGCCCACGGCAGAGACCTCGAGACCGGCCGCGTTGAGCGCGTCGATCGTCGGCTTGTCGTGCGCGATGAACGACTCGAAGGTCGAGGCGCCGATGAGGTCACCGGCAGCTGCGAACACGGTGTTCGGGTTCTCGGAGCGCAACTGCTCCACCGCGCCCGCGAGCACCGAGGCGCCCGCC
>JBDTAU010000283.1:0-2662 GCA_039924465.1 Dermatophilaceae bacterium | reverse complement strand
GATCACGACCGGATCGCCGACCTGATCGCCGACGCCGCCACGGTCGGGGCCTGGACCGCCCAGCATCGCTGACGCAGTGGACTAGCGTGTGCCAGATCAGTCTCGCGAAGGGGTAGCCATGGCCGAGGCCTTTCGGATCCAGTTCACTGAAGGCGTCATGCCCGGCAAGTGGCTGCGCATCTGGGCCGAGCGCATGCCGGACTCACCGCTGGAGGCCGAGCCGGTCAGCGAGGTCACCCAGCTCGACGGTGTCCGGGACGGGTCGGTGTCGATGGGTTTCGTCCGGCTACCGGTCGATCAGGACGGGCTGCACGTGATCCCGCTCTACCGCGAGGATCCCGTCGTCGTCGTGTCCACGGAGCACGTCATCGCTGCTTTCGACGAGGTCGATGTGGCGGACCTGCGTGACGAGCCCCTGCTGCAGCATCCGGATCTCGTGCCGGCCTGGGCGGCCCGGGCGGATCCGGTCCTGCGATCGCGCGCCGCGTCGCTGCCGCCACTGAGCGCCCGGGAGGCGATCGAGGTGGCCGCCGCCGGTAGCGGCATCGTGGTGGTGCCGCTGTCCGTGGCTCGTCTGCACGACCGCAAGGACGTCGTGCACCGCCCCGTCCGCGGCGTCGAGCAGTCCCAGATCGGGTTGGCCTGGCGGGCCGATGACGACGACCCCCGGATCGAGGTCCTCATCGGGATCGTCCGCGGACGGACCGCCCGCAGCTCTCGCGGGGACGCACCTGATCCTGCCCCCCGCGGGGGCTCCGGCAATCCAGCGCCCGGCGGAGGCTCTGGCAATCCTGCGCCGGGCGGGGGTTCTGGCCGGAAGCCGGCCCGCTCGGGCGGATCCGGTCAACGGCGGCGCGCACCGGCGACCGGCGCGGCCAAGCGACGCGGACGGCGCTGAGCGACGGATCAGTCCGGTCGGTGAGGCATCCGGCCAGACGGTGGTTCGGTCGTGCGGTCAGTCGCTGGATCAGGTGCCGGGCGTCGCGCTCGCCCGGCTCGATCCGGCCTGGCTCGCGAGCAGGCCCAGTCCGTTCGGTGTGAGTCCAATCAAGGTGTCGACCTGCACGGCCCCCTCGGTCTGCGGGACCGGCACGATGTGTGGGATCGCAACGGTCGGGACCCCGGCCGCGGTCGCCGACCGCACTCCGGTGGGTGAGTCCTCGAGTGCGACGCACCGACCGGGTTCGACGCGCAGGGCGCGGGCCGCGGCGAGGTAGGGCTCCGGATGCGGCTTGCCGTGGCTCACCTCGTCACCGGTGACCACCACGTCGAAGGTGCCCGGCGGCAGGTGGCTCACGACGGCATCGGTGAGGGAGCGCCAGGACATCGTCACCAGAGCGCAGGGGATGCCCAGATCGTGAAGCGCCGTGAGCAGCTCCCGGGACCCGGGCCGCCACGGCACCTGCCCCTGCACCTGGCTGATCACCCGGGTCAACAGCCCCTGGATGATCTCGGGTACCGACAGGGTGATCCCGGAGTGCTTGATGATCATCTCGGCCGAGACGTCGAGTGCGTTGCCGACCAGCTCGTGGGCGAACTCGTCGCTCCACTGACCACCGTGCTCCTCCACGAGCTCGTGCTCAGCGGCGATCCAGTACGGCTCGGTGTCCACCAGGGTGCCATCCATGTCCCAGAGGACTGCGGCCGGCAGCGTGCTCATCTCAGTCCTCCGGGTCGTAGGCGAGACTGGCCGACAGCCAGCGCTCCGCCTCCTTCAGGGTCCAGCCCTTGCGTGCGGCGTAGTCCTCGATCTGGTCCTTGCCGAGCCGGCCCACGACGAAGTACTGGGACTGCGGGTGGGAGAAGTACCAGCCCGACACGGCCGCCCCCGGCCACATCGCCATCCCGTCAGTGAGCTCGATCCCGGTGTTGGTGTGGACGTCGAGCAGGCCCCACAACGTCTGCTTCTCGGTGTGCTCCGGGCACGCGGGGTAGCCGGGGGCCGGACGGATGCCCTGGTAGGCCTCCTTGATCAGTTCCTGATTGTCGAAGTGCTCGTCGGGCGCGAAGCCCCACAGCTCCTTGCGGACCCGCTCGTGCAGCCGTTCGGCAAAGGCCTCGGCGAGCCGATCGCCCACCGACTCGAGCAGGATCGCGTTGTAGTCATCCAGGTCCGCACGGAACTCGGCAACCCGCTCCGCCGCCCCGAGCCCGGCCGTCACGGCAAAGCCGCCGATGTAGTCCCGCAGCCCGGTCTCCTTGGGTGCCACGTAGTCGGACAGCGACCGGTTCGGGATCCCCGCGCGGTGCTGCCCCTGCTGACGCAGGTGGTGCAGGACGACGTGCGGCTCGGATCGTGACTCGTCGAGGTAGACCTCGATGTCCTCCCCGATCGCGTTGGCGGGGAAGAGCCCGATCACGCCGGCGGCCCGCAGCCACCCGTGCTCGATTGCCTGGTCGATCATGGCCTGGGCGTCCTCATAGAGTTTGCGTGCGGTGGGGCCGCTCGCCGGGTTGTTGAGGATGTCGGGGAAGGAGCCCTTCATCTCCCAGGCGTTGAAGAACGGCTGCCAGTCGATGTAGCGGCGCAACTCCTCGAGGGGGTAGTCGTGGAAGACCCGGACGTGCTGGGTGGCTCCAGGCTTCCCGATGATCGTCGACACGTCCTTGTCCTGCTGCAGCAGGAGCCGGGGGCGCGGGGGGGTGTAGCCCTCCCACGACA
>JBDTAU010000282.1:0-2615 GCA_039924465.1 Dermatophilaceae bacterium | reverse complement strand
CGTCACGCCAGACCTGCGCTCACGGGGCACCGGTAGCCAGCGTGCGGTAGTGCCGCACTGCGTCCCCGGGGTCCCCGTCGAAGGCGACCAGGCCGCGGTCGATGACGAGCATGCGGTCTGCCACGAGGGCGTGCTCGAGGTCGTGGGTGGCGAACACGATGGTCTGTGCCAGGGCGGTGAGGGTGGTCCGCAGCAGCAGGGTGTTGCGCAGGTCGAGCAGGGTCGAGGGCTCGTCGAGGACGAGGACCTCAGGGTTGGTGGCGAGCACCGCGGCCAGGGCCATGAGCTGGCGCTCTCCGCCGGAGAGCTCGTAGATGCTCTGGTCGGCCAGCGGCAGCAGGCCCAAGCGGTCGAGGGTCGCCTCCGCCGCCTTCCTGCGCGCCGTCCGGTCGCGGTGCGAACGGCGGAGCGACAACTCGACGTCCTCCCGCCCGGTCGGCATGACGAGTTGGGAGAGCGGGTCGGTGAAGCCGAAGCCGACGAGCCGCCGCACCGCGGACCCGTCCGTGGCGACATCACGTCCGGCGACGGTGACCCGACCGGAGCTGGGCTGGGCCAACCCGTTGAGCAGCCGGAGCAGGGTGGACTTGCCCGAGCCGTTGGCGCCGATGACCGAGACCCGGTGCTCGGTCAGGCAGGCCGAGACCGGACCGAGGAGGCGGCGTCTGCCCGGCCCGTCGTCCGCCGCGACGTCGACGACGACGTGGGTGAGCTCAATCGTCGTCATAGGGGCAGATTCCGAGGTGGTGGGCCAGCCGTGTCAGCGCACCCGACGCACGAGGATGTCGGGGAAGGCACGGTGCACCGCTACCGCGGCGACGGCTGCGATGAGGTTCTTGACGATGTCGCCGGGGTAGAAGACGAGGTCGCTCGTGAACGCGGTGGACAGTGGCACGTCGGCGTTGATCGAGATCCCCATGATCCCGAGGCTGTGGATGAACACGATCGAGGTGAGCATCGCGCCGATCCAGAGCAGCGGGACCCAGCGGGCCCGTGGCTGGGTCCGCAGGACGTAGCGCGCGACCAGGCCGGCGAAGAAGGCGGCGAAGATGAAACCGATGAGGTAGCCGGCGCTCGGGGTGCTCATCACCTGCAGCCCGGAGCGGCCGCCGGAGAAGACCGGCAACCCGACGAAACCGAGCACGAGATAGAGCACCACAGCCAAGGCGCCGCGGACCGGACCGAGGACCAGACCGGTGAGCATGACCGCGAGGGTCTGCAGGGTGATCGGGACACCGACCGCGCCGATCGGGATCCCGGGCAGGATCGCCGCGACCACGATGAGGGCTGAAAAAACGGCCACGAGGGCAATCGACCGCGGGTCCACCGCGCGATCCGGTCGCGTAGCGGTGGGCTCGTGCAAGGTGTCGTTCTCAGTCACAGGTCGGACCCTACCGCCTCCCCAGAGGCAGGCTGGCTAGTGTTCATTGCATGCTCGCAGCCCACGCCGTCAGTCTGTCCGCTTCCGACCCGTTGTCCGGCCTCGTCGTCGGCGAACGACCCGACCCGCAATCTCGGGAGGGCTGGTCCGTCGTGTCGCTCAAGGCCGCCGCGCTGAACCACCACGATGTCTGGTCACTGCGTGGGGTGGGGCTCGGAGCCGACCGGTTGCCGATGATCCTCGGCTGTGACGGGGCTGGCCTCGACGAGGCGGGCAACGAAGTCATCGTCCATGCCGTCATCCCCTCCGAGGGCTGGCGTGGCGAGGAGACGCTCGACCCCAAGCGGACCCTGCTGTCCGAGTTGCACGACGGGACCCTGGCCGAGCGGGTCCTGGTGCCCACCGCCAACCTGGTTCCCAAGCCGGAGGGGCTCTCCTGGGAGTCAGCAGCCTGTCTCTCGACGGCGTGGCTGACTGCCTACCGGATGCTGTTCACCAACTCGGGCGTCCAGCCGGGGGGCACGGTGCTCGTGCAGGGCGCCGGCGGTGGGGTGGCCACGGCGTTGATCCAGCTCGGGTCGGCAGCGGGCTATCGGATGTGGGCGACGTCGCGCGACGAGGCCCGTGGCCAGCGCGCGCTGGAGATCGGCGCCGACCAGGTCTTCGGATCAGGCGAGCGGCTGCCCGCCCGCGTCGATGCCGTCATGGAGACCGTGGGGGCGGCGACGTGGAGCCACTCGATCAACTCGCTGCGGCCAGGCGGCACCATTGTCATCTCCGGCGCCACGTCCGGTGATGCCCCGGCGAAGGCCGAGTTGACCAAGATCTTCTTCAAGCAGTTGCGGGTCATCGGCTCGACGATGGGCAACCGTGAGGAGCTGGCGCAGTTGGCCCAGTTCGTCACCCAGGCGCACGTCCACCCGGTGATCGACTCAGTGATGCCGCTCGCGCAGGCCCGCGACGGCTTCGCCAAGATGGTCGACGGCGAGGTCTTCGGCAAGGTCGTCTTCACCATCTGACGCCCGATCCTCTGGTCGAGTGGCCACGTGCTCCCTCGGGTCGAGTGGCCACGTGCTCCCTCGGGTCGAGTGGCCTCGTGCTCCCTCGGGTCGAGTGGCCTCGTGCTCCCTCGGGTCGAGTGGCCTCGTGCTCCCTCGGGTCGAGTGGGCCCATCGTCCCCAGGCGAGTCGACCTGAGCAACCGGTCGTGAGCGAGCACGACAGCTGACGTGGCC
>JBDTAU010000281.1:0-5039 GCA_039924465.1 Dermatophilaceae bacterium | reverse complement strand
TCGTCGTCATGACGTCAGCCTAATGCGGGTGCACCCGGGGCCTGGGTCCCGCTCCGGCGTGGTGCAGCAGCCCGGCGTGGTGCAGCAGCAGGGTCGGGTCCGGCGACTACAGTCATCCCTCGTGGGCCTGACACGTGGATGCTCGAAGACGGGATGTGCCCGTCCTGCCGTCGCCACGCTCACCTATGCCTACGGGGACCGGGCCATTGTCGTCGGCCCGCTCGCGACCTATGCAGAGCCGCACAGCTATGACCTGTGCCTCACCCACGCAGAGCGACTCACCGCCCCCCGCGGGTGGGAGGTCGTCCGCCTCGGCGGTGAATACTCCGAGCCGGCGCTCGCCGAGGATGACCTGCTCGCCCTCGCCGACGCCGTGCGTGAGGCCGGTCGGCCGCGGGCCCAGCGCCCCGGAGCCGCCAGAGCGGAGCGGGCCGTAGCGGGCCAGGGTCGGGCCGCCGCGCAAGCGGCTGCTGAGGCCGAGTCCGGCGTCGTCGAGTCCGGGCGTCGGGGTCACCTGCGCATCCTCCGCGACAACTGAGCAGTTGGGGTCCACTAGGGTCTCGTCCGTGCCGCAACTCGCTGACTTCATCAAGGCCTACGACGTCCGGGGCCTGGTGCCCGAGCAATTGTCACCGGAAGTGGCCCGTGCCTTCGGGGCGGCCTTCGCCGAGGTGGTCGCGATCCCGGACGGCAACGACACCGTCGTCATCGGCCACGACATGCGGCACTCCTCTCCGGAGCTCAGCACCGCCTTCGCCGCAGGGGTGACCTCGCGCGGCATCGACGTCGTGATCATCGGGCTCTGCTCGACCGATGGCCTCTACCACGCGAGCGGGTCGCTCGACCTGCCCGGGGCGATGTTCACGGCCAGTCACAACCCGGCCGCCTACAACGGCATCAAACTGTGCCGGTCAGCGGCTCGCCCGGTCAGCGCGGACACCGGTCTGGTCGAGATCCGCGACCTGGCCCAGTGGCTGCTCGACGGTGGCTCCGGCCTGCCCGATCCGGTCGGGGGCCCGGGCACTGTGGAGGTGCGTGACACGCTCGGTGACTACGCCCGCTTCCTGCGCGGCCTGGTCGACCTCAGCGCTGCCCGACCCCTCCGGGTGGTCGTCGACGCGGGCAACGGCATGGCCGGTCTCACGGTCCCGGCGGTCCTCGAGTCGGCCGCAGGTCTGCCCGCGCTCCCGCTCACGGTCATCCCGCTCTACTTCGAGCTCGACGGCACCTTCCCCAACCACGAGGCGAACCCGCTCGACCCCGCGAACCTCGTCGACCTGCAAGCGGCCGTGCGTGAGCACGGTGCCGATCTGGGCCTGGCCTTCGACGGGGACGCGGACCGCTGCTTCGTCATCGACGCCGACGGTGAGCCCGTGTCCCCGAGCGCCATCACAGGCCTCGTCGCGGCCCGGGAGATCGCCCGAGCCAGGGAAGGCGGCGACACGCAGGTGTCGATCGTGCACAACGTGATCACCAGTGCCGCCGTGCCAGAGGTGATCCGGGAGCACGGCGCCACCCCGGTCCGGACCCGGGTCGGGCACTCGTTCATCAAGGCGGAGATGGCCCGCACGGGGGCCGTGTTCGGTGGGGAACACTCGGCCCACTACTACTTCCGCGACTTCTGGTTCGCCGACACCGGCATGCTGGCCGCCCTGCACGTCCTCGCTGCCCTGGCCGAGCAGGACGGGTCGCTCGCCGACCTCGCCCGGGACTACGAGCGCTACGTGGCGTCGGGCGAGATCAACTCCACCGTGACCCACACCGCAGAGGTCGTCGCGGCCGTGCGCGACTGGGCGCAGCAGCGGGATGCCACGATCGACGAGCTGGATGGGCTCACGGTCACTGCGCCCGAGGCCGCCTCGCCCATGTGGTGGTTCAACGTCCGGGCCTCCAACACTGAACCGCTGCTGCGACTCAACGTCGAGGCAGCCGATCGTGAGACGATGACAGGCGTCCGCGACGAGATCCTCGGCCTGATCCGCACGACCCGCGCCGCGAGCGAGCCGTCAGCCAAGGACGCGGCTGACCACGACCCAGGAGAGCAATGATGTCGAGCAACCAGTTGATCGAGCCGTGGCTGCGGGAGATCCTGCGCTGCCCGCAGTGCAAGGGCGAGTTGACCGACGTCTCCGGGACCGAGGACGGGTCGACGGGAGCTGTCGAGTTGCACTGCGGCACCTGCTCGCTCGCGTACCCGGTCGAAGACGGAGTGCCGGTCCTGCTCGTTGACCTCGCTCGGCGACTCGACGGCTGAGTTCCGCCCGCCATGTTCGACGAAGCGCGCCTCGACGACGTGGACGCCAGCATCCTGGTGGATGGCCACGGGGCCCTGAGGGCCTTGGCGACCGCGGGTGCCCAGGTGCGCACCGCGGTGCGCTCGGCGCAGGAGGCCGGGCTCGATCGCCTCGCTGACCTGCGTCCGCGCGGGGTCGTGGTCGCCGCAGCCGGCGGGTCGGCGGCGGTGGCGGACATCCTCGAGGGGGCCACCCGGATGAGCGGGTCTATCCCGGTCCAGACGTGTGGCTCCGGCCCCCTCCCCGGGTGGGTCGGTGCCCTCGACCTGGTCATCGCCGTCTCCCAGTCCGGCCGGGCCACCGGAGCCCTGGCCCTGGCCGCAGAGGCCGCCCGGCGCGGAGCCTCCGTCATCACGGTGGGGGCGCCGGACTCGCCCCTCGCGGACCTGAGCGCCCGCGCCCGGGGGCTGCACGTCCCGGTGTCGATCCCCGGTGCGTCCTCCCGGACCTCGCTGTGGGCCCAGGTGACCCCGGTGCTGATGGCCGCCGAGGCCATCGGACTGCTGCCGCAACGTCCGGGGATCTGGGACTCGCTCGCTGAGGTGCTCGACGAGCGGGCCAGGGAGTGCAGCCCCGGCTCCGAGTCGTTCGTCAACCCCGCCAAGATCCTCGCGATCGAGATCGCCGAGTCGACCCCGATCCTGCTCGGCTCGGGCCCGTTGGGCGGCGTGGCCGTGCGGCGAGCGAGCGCGATGCTGGGCCGGACCGGCCGCGTCCCGGTGGCCTTCGGGGCCCTCCCCGATGCCGCGTCCCAGATCGTGGCCTGTTTTGACGGACCCCTGGCCGACGGCGGCCCCGGCGACGCGGACGTCTTTGCCGATCCGTTCCTGGACGGGCCGACCCGGCCACCGCTGCGGCTCATCCTGCTGCGGGACGCCTCCTCCGAGGGGGCATCGTCGCGGAGACTGGCCGACGCCGTCATCGCGGCGGCGCAGGACGCCGGAGCGCGGGTCTCCTTCCTGGACGCGGAGTCGCCCGAGCCGTTGCTGCGGCTCGCCCACCACGTCGCGCTGACCGACTTCGCCGCGACCTACCTGGCGCTGGGACACGGCTACGACCCCGCGGACTCACCCCACACCCGGCTGCTGCGGGACCTGCCACCCATCTGAGCGGAATCCGCCGCGAGACCCGCCACGTGGCGCAGCGGCTGACCCCGTCCACGTGGCGCAGCGGTATACCCCGTCCACGTGGCGCAGCGGCATACCCCTGCGGTGGCGCGGCATAGGCTGCCCCGGTGACTGCGCACTACGACCTGGCCATCATCGGCACCGGCTCCGGCAACTCCCTGGTGACCCCGGACTTCGACGACAAGCGGGTCGCGATCATCGAGTCGGGGATCTTTGGTGGGACCTGCATCAACGTCGGCTGCATCCCGACCAAGATGTTCGTCTACACCGCGGACGTGGCGCAGACCGTGACGGACGGATCCCGCTTCGGTGTCGACGCCACGATCGACCGGGTGCGCTGGACGGACATCCGGGACCGGATCTTTGGACGCATCGACCCCATCTCGGTCAGCGGCGCGGACTACCGCGAGAACGGCCCGAACACGACCGCCTACTTCGGCCGAGCCCGCTTCACCGGCGAACGCGAGCTGACCGTGGCGCTCACCGATGGGGGAGAGGCCACCCTGACCGCTGACCAGATCGTGCTGGCCACCGGGGCTGCGCCGAGCATCCCCGAGGAGATCCTGGCGAGCGGGGTCCCCTTCCACACCTCCGACACGGTGATGCGCATCGAGGCCGTGCCCGAGCGCCTCCTCATCCTCGGGGCCGGCTTCATCGCTGCCGAGATGGCCCACGTCTTCTCGGCCCTCGGCTCTCGTGTCACCGTCGTGGCGCGCGGACCCGGACTGGTCCGGCACCTCGACGCCGAGATCTCCGAACACTTCACCGAGGTGGTCCGTGGGCGCTGGGACGTGCGCACCGACGTGACCGTCGAGGAGGCCGCCACCCGGGACGGGGCGATCGAGCTCCGGCTGACCGACGGCTCCGTCGTGGTCGGGGACCTGCTGCTCGTGGCGACCGGCCGCGACCCGGCGACCGGCGACCTCGACCTGGACAGCGTCGGCATCGACCGACACGCCGACGGGCGGATCGTCGTCGACGAGCACGGCCGGACCACGGCGGCCGGAGTCTGGTCGCTCGGAGATGCCAGCTCGCTCCACCAGCTCAAGCACGTCGCCAACGCCGAGGCCCGCGTGGTGGCCCACAACCTCGTTCACCCGGACGACCTGCGTGCCTTTGACCACGTCAACATCCCGTCAGCAGTCTTCAGCCACCCCCAACTGGCGACCGTCGGCCTGACCGAGGAGGAGTGCGTGCAGCGGGGACTGCGCTACGTCACCAAGGTGCAGCGCTATGGCGACACCGCCTACGGCTGGGCGATGGAGGACACGACGAGCCTCTGCAAGCTGATCGCCGACCCCGCGACGGGCCTGCTCCTCGGCGCCCACGTGATGGGCGCCGCAGCGTCCAACCTCATCCAGCCGCTCATCCAGGCGATGGCCTTCAACACCCGGGTCGACGACGTGGCCCGCGGGCAGTACTGGATCCACCCGGCCCTGTCCGAGGTCGTCGAGAACGCGCTGCTCGGCCTCGAGCTCGATCCGCGCCCGAGCGCCTGACCGGACCGCAGCCCAGTCGCCAGACCGAGCGCCTGACCGGGCCTCAGCCCAGTCGCCAGCCCGACCGCCTCGTCAGGCACCAGACCGGACGTCAGACCACACCCTGATTTCCCCTAGGC
>JBDTAU010000280.1:0-3745 GCA_039924465.1 Dermatophilaceae bacterium | reverse complement strand
GACGCTGGCCGGGGCCGCGGAGACGCTGCGTCGCCACCTCATCCCGCGCGACCCGGACGATGACCGCGACGTCATCCTCGAGGTCAAGGCGGGGGAGGGCGGCGACGAGTCGGCCCTGTTCGCCGGCGACCTGCTGCGGATGTACCTGCGCTACGCCGAGACCCGCGGGTGGAAGACGGTGATCGAGGACACCACCGAGTCCGACCTCGGTGGCTACAAGGACGTCCGGGTCTCGATCAGAGCCAAGGGCCACCCCGGCCCGGGCGAGGGCCCGTGGGCCCGGCTCAAGTACGAGGGTGGCGTGCACCGCGTCCAGCGGGTGCCGGTCACCGAGTCGCAGGGACGGATCCACACCTCCGCGGCGGGGGTGCTCGTCATGCCGGAGGCGGAGGAGGTCGAGGTCAACATCGACCCGCACGACCTGCGCATCGACGTCTATCGCAGTTCTGGACCCGGCGGCCAGAGCGTCAACACCACCGACTCCGCCGTGCGGATCACGCACGTCCCGTCCGGCCTCGTGGTCTCCTGCCAGAACGAGAAGTCGCAACTGCAGAACAAGGAGGCGGCCATGCGGGTCCTCCGGGCCCGGCTGCACCAGCTGGCCCAGGACGAGGCCGACGCGGAGGCATCGGCGGCTCGGCGCTCGCAGGTGCGCACCGTCGATCGTTCGGAGCGGATCCGCACCTACAACTTCCCGGAGAACCGGATCTCCGACCATCGCACCGGCTACAAGTCCTACAACCTCGACGCGGTCCTCGACGGTGACCTCGATGCGGTCGTCCGGTCGGCGCTCGAGGCCGACGAGGCTGCCCAGCTCGCCGCTCTGGCCCACCAGTGACGAGCTTGCGGGCGGCGGTCCGGGCCGGCACGGAACAGCTGCGGGACGCCGGGGTGGGCTCTCCCGACGTCGATGCGGTCGAGCTCGCCGCGCACGTCCTCGGTGTGGAGCCGGCAGAGGTGCGACGCCAGATGATCCTGGCCACTGCGGTCCCGACGCCCTTCACCGAGCCGTATGCCGCTGTGCTGGCTGAGCGGGCCCGCCGCGTCCCGCTCCAGCACCTCACCGGCCGGGCCCACTTCCGCCGGCTGACCCTCGCGGTCGGCCCCGGCGTATTCACCCCCCGCCCCGAGACGGAGGTGCTCGTCGACCTCGCTCTCGCCGAGGTGGACCAGCTCACCGGGACCGGGCGCGCCGACATCCGGGCGATCGACCTGTGCGCCGGCTCGGGGGCGATCCCCTTGGCCCTCAAGGAGGAGCGGCCCGAGGTGCTGGTCCGGGCCCTGGAGCTCTCGCGTGACGCGGTCGCGTGGGCGAGCCTGAACCGGGACCGGCTGGGCCTCGACGTGGAGATCGCACAAGGGGATGCGACGCGGCCGTGCTTCAGCGACTGGGTCGGGACGGTCGACCTGGTCACGGTGAACCCGCCCTACATCCCCACCGGCGCGGTCCCGGTCGACCCGGAGGTCCGCGACCACGATCCGGAGCTGGCGCTCTACGGCGGCAGCGTCGATGGGCTCGCCATCCCGCTTCAGGTTGCTCGGGTGGCGGCCGGCCTGCTGCGGCCAGGAGGCCTGCTTCTCATGGAACACGCTGACACCCAGGGGGATTCACTCCCGGCCCGGCTGTCGGCGACGGGGCAGTGGGTGGACCTCGCGGACCACGACGACCTCACCGGTCGCCCCCGCGTCACGGCCGCGCGCCGGGCACCCATCGAGCGAGACTAGGCTCGGGCGAGTGAGTGAACGCTTTGACTGCACCGATCCCCAGGGCCGCGCGGACGGTATCGCCGCCGCCGGGGCGGCGGTCCGCAAGGGGCAGGTCGTCGTCCTGCCCACTGACACCGTCTATGGCGTCGGCTGTGATGCCTTCGACGCAGCGGCGGTCACCGCCGTGCTGGCCGCCAAGGGCCGGGGTCGTGACATGCCGCCACCGGTCCTCATCCCGGCGGCCCGGACTGCTCTTGGCCTGGCCACCGAGATCCCGGACTACGCCACGACCCTGATGGACCGCTTCTGGCCGGGCCCGCTGACGCTGGTGCTCAAGGCGCACACCTCCCTCCAGTGGGACCTCGGCGACACCAACGGGACGGTCGCACTGCGGATGCCGTCCGATGAGATCGCGCTCCAACTGCTTGCCGACGTGGGGCCGATGGCCGTCACGAGCGCCAACTCCACGGGCTCCCCGGCGGCGCGGACGGTCGATGAGGCGCTGGCGATGCTGGGCGAGAGCGTGGCGATCTTCCTCGACGGTGGCCGCTCGGCGGGCGACGGGCCCTCGACGATCATCGACTGCACCGGCCTCGCGCCGGTGACCCTGCGCGAGGGCGCCCTGCCCCAGCACGTCATCGACGCGGCGCTCGAGTCAGAGCAAGAGCCGGAGCCAGAGCCGGAGCCGGCACCCGAGAAGGTGGACCCGCTCGCCGACCCCGAGATGGCCGAACCGCCGCGCGACCCCACGGCATAGAGTTGTCCTGCGCCCGAGCGCGATCCGCTGACCAACTTCCGGGAGTTTCCATGCCTGACGACCAGACCTTCTACGGCTCCGATTTCGGTGCCCTCAAGTCCTTCGACCCCGACATCGCCGATGTCGTGCTCTCGGAGCTGGCCCGGATCCGCAGCGGACTGCAGCTCATCGCGAGCGAGAACATCTGCTCGCCCGCCGTCCTCACGGCGCTCGGCTCGACGCTGTCCAACAAGTACGCCGAGGGCTACCCGGGCCGGCGCTACTACGGTGGCTGCTCGGAGGTCGACAAGGCCGAGCAGATCGCGATCGACCGGGCCAAGGCACTCTTCGGCGCCGACCACGCCAACGTCCAGGCCCACTCCGGTGCCAGCGCGAACCAGGCCGTCTACGGCGCCTTCATGAAGCCCGGCGAGACGTTGCTGGCCATGTCGCTGCCGATGGGCGGGCACCTCACCCACGGCAGCAAGGTCTCCTTCTCCGGCAAGTGGTTCAACGCGATCGGCTACGGCGTCGACAAGGAGTCCGAGGACATCGACTACGACCAGGTCGAGGCGCTGGCCAAGGAGCACCAGCCCAAGGTCATCTGCGCCGGCGGCTCGGCGATCCCGCGGCTCATCGACTTCGAGCGCTTCCGGGCCATCGCCGATGAGGTCGGGGCGATCTTCTGGGTCGATGCAGCACACTTCATCGGTCTCGTCGCCGGAGGCGCGATCCCGTCGCCGGTGCCCTACGCCGACGTCGTGACCTTCACCACCCACAAGGTCCTGCGCGGCCCGCGATCCGGGGCCCTGGTCTGCAAGGCAGAGCACGCGGCAGCGCTGGACAAGGCGATCTTCCCGATGATGCAGGGGGGTCCGCAGATGCACACCATCGCGGCCAAGGCCGTCAACTTCAAGGAAGCGGCGACCCCCGAATATGCGCAGTACGCGGCCGACGTGATCGCCAACAGCCGCCAGCTCGCCGCCAGCCTGCTCGAGCTCGGGGTTCGCCCGATCACCGGCGGCACCGACACCCACCTGTCCCTGCTCGACCTGCAGGGCATCGGGGTCACCGGCAAGGACGCGGAGGCCCGGGCCGACGCCGCCGGCATCGTCCTGAACAAGAACGCGATCCCGTTCGACCCACAGAAGGCCAACATCGCCTCGGGCATCCGCGTCGGCACCCCGTCGGTGACGACACAGGGGATGGGGCTCGAGGAGATGAAGAAGATCGCCGAGCTGATCCACCGCGCGATCACCGAGGGTGACGGCGACCCGGACAGCGCCGTGAGCAAGGCGGTGC
>JBDTAU010000279.1:0-3481 GCA_039924465.1 Dermatophilaceae bacterium | reverse complement strand
GAGGAAGTCGAGCGGTGGGACGTGCACGACCAGGTCTCGGATGAGGAAGAAGGTCGAGCCCCAGATGGCCGCGAGGCAGATGAGCAGGACGGTGGCGAGGCGCGTGCGCCCGGCGGAAGGCACGCGGGTCACACGACGGTGAGGATGATGGTGGTGCCCTTGGGGGCCTGCGTCTCCGGTGCCACGCTCTGGTCGCGGACGAGTTCGAAGAAGGTGCCGAGGGGCCGGCGGATCGTGACGGCGAAGCCGAGCGCCTTGAGCGTCTTCTCTGCGTCGGCGACCTGCTTGCCGAGGACCCGGGGCACCATGACCATGATCGGGCCCTTCGAGACGGTGATCGCGACCTCGTCTCCGCGGAAGAGCGCCCCGTCCGCGGGCTGCTGGGAGATGACCCGTCCGGACGGGACCGTGTCGCTGTTGGCGTCGGGCAGGCGCTTGACGGTGAGGTTGGCGTCGGTGATCTTCGCTGTGGCCGCGTCGACGGGCTCACCGGTGACAGCGGGGACCGGCATCGGTTCGCGTCCCTTGGACACGACGACGTCGATCGGGGTGTTCCGCTTGACGGGCTCGCCCTGGGTCGGCTCCTGCTTGATCACCAGACCCTGCTCGACGGTCTCGCTCCAGGCCTCGGTCTGGGCGCCGACCTTGAGGGTGAGCGGCGAGAGTTCGTCGGCGAGGGACGCGACCGGAGCCCCCACCAGGTTGGGCACCGTGTAGCGCTCTGGTCCCTTGGACACCAGCAGGTTGACCGTCGAGCGCTTGGCGACCTGCGCGCCGGCGTCGGGGTCTCCTGAGATGACGTCGCCCCGGGGGACCGTCTCGGAGAAGGCCTCGCTGGTCGCCGACGTGAGGCCGGCCCGGCTCAAAGTGGCCTCCGCGTCAGTCAGGGACGTGTTCGCCACGGTCGGCACGAGGGTCGTGCTTCCGGGCCCCGAGGTGAACCACCACCCGATGGTCCCGCCGCCGAGGACGACGATGGCCAGGAGCAGCCACACCGGCCAGTAGCGCCGCCGACGAGGGTCGCTCTGACCGATCGGGATCGCCGTGGTGGGTGACACGACAGGCTCCTCGGCCGTGCGCTCTCGTCGGCTTCTGGCTGGAGCACCGGTGGCCGATGCGGCGACAGTGGTAGCTCTGGTGCCTGTGGTGGGTGCGGTGGCTCCCCGGGAGGCTGCCGGCACGTCGGGTCCGTGCTGCCCTTCGTGTCGTTGTCTCGGGCGGGGAGCGCGAGGCTCGGCGACCGTGTGATCGTCCACCGAGGTCCGGGTGGTGGGCGATCCCGTCGCGGGAGGCCGCTGTGGTGACGCCGGAGCGTCACCCCGCGCGTCCAACGCAGCGTGACCGAGTCGATTGCGGACGGTCCGCATCCCGTGGAGGAACTCCGCCGCTGACTGGTAGCGGGCATCGGGCTCGGTCGCCGTCGCCCGCGCGACGAGGTCATCGAGGGCGGGAGCGAGTCCCTCGACGATCGACGACGGCGCCGGGATCGAGCCATGGACGTGCTTGTAGGCGATCTGGATCGGGGTTTCGCCCGTGACGGCCTTGCGCCCGGTGAGCATCTCGAAGAGAAGGAGCCCAGCGGCATACAGATCACTACGCGGGGACGTGGTCCCACGCTCCACCTGCTCGGGGGAGAGATAGGACACGGTGCCGAGCAGGACGCCGGTCTGGCTCGTCGTCGCCTGGTTGGTGATGGCCCTGGCCAGCCCGAAGTCAGCGACCTTGACCTCACCGTCGCGACGGATGATGACGTTCTCCGGCTTGACGTCGCGGTGGATCAGGCCGGCGTCGTGGGCCGCCCGCAGCGCCTCGAGGATCGGCTCCAGGATGGCGAAGGCCTCCCGCGGCGTGAGCGGCGCCTCCTCGTGGATGACATCGCGCAGCGTCTTGCCCTCGACCAGCTCCATGGCGAGAAAGACCTCGCCGTCGTCCTCGCCCTGGTCGAAGACGGCAACGACGTTGGGATGGCTGAGCTTGGCCGAGGCCCGTGCCTCGCTGCGGAAGCGCTCGACGAAGACCGCGTCCCGGGCGAGACCGGGGCGCATGATCTTGAGGGCGACCTGCCGGTCCAGCCGTGCGTCCAGTGCCACGTAGACGGAGGCCATGCCACCGTCCGCGAGGTGGGAGAGGACGCGGTAACGCCCATCGATCACCCGACCGACGAGCGCATCCGCCACGTTGGACGTCACGCCGAGAGTTTACGGAAGATCGCCGGGTTCCCGTGGAGGCTGTCCGCGGGAGTCCGGGGACAGCGCTCCACGGCGTGCTCACATGCGCGCGTAGTGCGCCAGAACAGACGCCACGTAGCTCTTCGTGTCGCTGTAGAGGCCCCTGGTCCGCACCGAGTACAGGCCCTGGTAGTAGGCAGCGATGGCCTGCTCCCGGGAGCTGGCGCTTGACTGCAGGGCCCGAATGATGAGGACGCCCGCCGTGATGTTGTCCTGGGTGTCGAGCAGGTTGATCTTGCGCCCGGCGAGCTCTGAGGCCCAGACCCCCGAGATCGGCATGATCTGCATGACGCCGACGGCATTGGCGACCGAGACGGCCCCCTGACTCCAGCCGGACTCCTGCCAGCCGATGGCGAGGGCCAGCTTCGGGTCCACACCGTGCCGCAGGGCCGTCGCGCGGATCATGGCGGCGGTGTCGGTCCGGTTGGGGAGCGACATGGCGGCGAGGGCGGCGCGATTGGCGCTCGCCGCACCCACGGTCGCGTTCGAGTAGGTGTAGCCCGCGAAGGTGTTCGCGCTCGTGGACGTCGAGGTCGGGGTGCTCGTGGCGGCGGTGGCGCTGGGGATGGTGATCTGTTGCCCGATGTGGATCAAGGCCGGGTTGGCCACCCGGTTGGCGGCCAGCAGCTTTGTCAGCGACACGTTGTACTTCTGCGCGATGGCGGACATCGAGTCACCGGCGACGACGGTGTGCACCCGAGCGCTCGTGGACGCTGCGGGCTTCGGTGCCGCCGGAGCGGGTGCGGCTGGACTGGTGACCGGCGTGCCGGCGGTGCCGGCTGTCCCCGGGATCGTCAGGCGCTGGCCGATGAAGATGAGTCCGGGGTCGGTCAGCCGGTTGGCGCTGGCGATCACTCCCACGCTCACCTTGTACTTCTTTGCGATCTCCGAGAGCGTGTCACCCGCCCTGACGGCGTAGACGCCTCCGGTGGGTGCTGCCACCGCCGGAGCCTTGCTGGTCGCGCTCGCGGCTGGGCGTGGGGCCGGGGTGGCCGCTGCTGGGCCGGGAACGAGCAGGGTCTGGCCCACGCGGATCGTGGCACCACCGTTGCGGAGCTGGTTCCTGGCAGCGATGGCATCGGGTGTCGTGCGGTGCGTGATCGCGAGCTGCCAGACGGTGTCGCCCGGGCGGACGACGACGGGGCGCCACACGGTGGCGGCGGCCGGGGGAGCGATCACGTGAGGGGCGGGGGCGACCTGGGCCAGGTCGACGGCGAAAGGCATCGGGGGTCCTTTGCTCCAGCCGAGCGCGC
>JBDTAU010000278.1:0-3180 GCA_039924465.1 Dermatophilaceae bacterium | reverse complement strand
GTCGTGCCCGCCGACGCGCCGGAGTTCGTCCGCAACGTCACCGCCATGATGATGGCCGGCCGCGGCGACGAGTTGCCGGTCAGCGCCCTCCCGCTCGACGGCACCTATCCCAGTGGCACGACGGCCTTCGAGAAGCGGCGGATCTCCGACGTCGTCGCCCAGTGGGACCCCGACGCCTGCATCCAGTGCGGCAACTGTGCGTTCGTCTGCCCGCACAGCGTGATCCGGTCCAAGTACTACGACCCCGCCACCCTGGACGGGGCCCCGGACGGGTTCGCCTCGGCCCCGCTCAACGCCGCCGGGCTGCCGGACTCGCGCTACACGCTGCAGGTCTACGTCGAGGACTGCACCGGCTGTGGGCTCTGCGTCGAGGCCTGCCCGGTGACCTCGGTCTTCGACGGCGCCCGCAAGGCGATCAACCTCGACCCGCTCGAGCCGGTCCTGACGACCGAGCGGACCAACGTCGCGTTCTTCGAGACGATCCCGCAGAACGACCGGGCCCGGGTCGACTTCGGCACGGTGCGCGGCACGCAGTTCCTCCAGCCGCTCTTCGAGTTCTCCGGAGCCTGCTCCGGCTGCGGGGAGACGCCCTACATCAAGCTGCTCTCGCAACTCTTCGGGGAGCGGGCCACCGTCGCCAACGCGACCGGCTGCTCGTCGATCTACGGCGGCAACCTCCCGACGACGCCGTGGACCAAGAATGCCGCCGGCCGCGGTCCCGCCTGGTCCAACTCGCTCTTCGAGGACAACGCCGAGTTCGGGTTGGGGCTGCGCCTGGCCGCCGACCTGCACACCAGACTGGCCCGCCAGCGCCTCACCGAGGTGCGGGACGAGGTCGGCGCCGAGCTCACCGACGCCATCCTCGAAGCCCCGCAGGTGCGCGAGTCGCAGCTGAGCGCCCAGCAGAAGCGGGTGGCACAGCTGAAGCTCCGGCTGGCCGATCTCGACGGACCGGCCGTCGAGGACCTGCGCAGCGTCTCGGACCACCTGCTGCGACGCAGCGTCTGGATCGTCGGTGGTGACGGCTGGGCCTACGACATCGGCTCCGGTGGCCTGGACCACGTGCTCGCCACCGGCCGCGACGTCAACGTCCTGGTCCTCGACACCGAGGTCTATTCCAACACCGGGGGCCAGTCGTCCAAGGCGACCCCGCTCGCGGCAGTCGCCAAGTTCGCCACCGGCGGCAAGGCCGTCGGCAAGAAGGACATTGCGCTGCAAGCGATCTCCTACGGCAACGTCTATGTCGCGCGGGTCGCGATGGGGGCCGACCCGCAGCAGACCCTGACCGCCTTCCGGGAGGCCGAGGCCTATGACGGGCCCTCGCTCATCATCGCCTACAGCCACTGCATCGCCCACGGCATCGAGATGAAGGACGGGCTCGACCAGCAGTACCGAGCGGTCGCCAGTGGTCACTGGCCGCTGGTCCGCTACGACCCGACCGTGCGGGCCACGGGCGGCAACCCCTTCCAGCTCGACTCGCCGCGCCCCCGGATCCCGCTCGAGGACTACATCTATCGGGAGCTGCGCTACCGGATGCTGCGCACCTCCGACCCCGAGGAGGCCGAGCGGCTGCTCGTCCTCGCCCAGGAGGCCGTCGACCAGCGGTGGGCGACCTATGAGGAAATGGCGACCCGCGGGCCCGCCCGCTTCGCCACCGATGCGAGGAGAACCTGATGGACCTGACCACGCACTACCTCGGCCTCGCGCTGCGCAACCCCCTGGTCGCGTCCGCGTCGCCGCTGTCCGCCTCCCTCGACCGGATCACGGCGCTGGCCGACTCGGGCGTCGGCGCCATCGTGCTCTACTCGCTCTTCGAGGAGGAGGTGCACCGCGAGGAGCTGCGTGACCTCGCCATCACCGAGACGCACGAGGACGCCTTCGGGGAGGCGCTGTCCTACTTCCCGACCCCTGCGAGCGGCCCCGCCGACGAGCCCAGCGCGGTCGCGCGCTATCTGCGCCTGCTCGAGCGGGCGTCCGCCGCCGTCGACGTGCCGCTCATCGGCAGCCTCAACGGCAGCACCGAGGGCGGTTGGACGAGGCTGGCCCGCTCCATGCAGGACGCCGGCGCCGCAGCGATCGAGCTCAACATCTACTTCGTGCCCGGTGACCCGCACACCTCGGGGCGGGTCGTCGAGGACCGGCACGTCGAGATCCTGCGCGAGGTCAAGGACAGCGTCTCGGTCCCGGTCGCGGTCAAGCTGAGCCCGCACTTCAGCTCACCGGGGGAGATGGCGCTGCGGCTCGACACGGCCGGCGCCGACGGGCTCGTGCTGTTCAACCGCTTCCTGCACCCCGACGTCGACCCGGAGCGCCTCGTGGTCACCCCCGGCGTCGTCCTCTCGCACCCCGAGGAGGCCCGCCTGCCCCGGTCGTGGATCGCGATCCTGCACGGCCACGTCACGGGGTCGCTCGCCGCCACCACCGGGGTCGAGTCCGCCGAGGACGTCGCCGCCTATCTGCTCGCCGGTGCCGACGTCGTCATGACCGCCTCCGCCCTGCTCCGGCACGGACTGCCGCACGCCACCATGCTCATCGACGGGCTCGGCGCTTGGATGACCCGCAAGGGGTTCACCTCCCTCGAGCAGGTCCGCGGCCGCCTCGCGGTGCCGACCGAGGTCGACCCGACCGCCTACGAGCGGGCCGGCTACGTGGCCGCCCTCGAGCACGGGCGGGCGACCTACGCCACCATCGGCGCTCGCTGAGGGGCCCCACGAGCGACGCCCAGCGGCATACGAAAGATGTCGTATGCCGCTGGGCGTGCTGCGTGGGAACAGCTGGGTGCGTGCGGGGCCGGGCTCAGCGGCGCTTGCCGACCTCGATGATCCGCCAGCCGCGCTCGAGGGCCAGGGCCCGCAGCTCGCGGTCGGGGTTGACGGCGACGGCGGTGCCGACCCGCTCCATCATCGGCAGGTCACTGATCGAGTCGCTGTAGGCGGTGGAGGCGGCCAGGTCGTAGCCGCGCTCGGCTGCGATCTTCTCGATCTCGATGACCTTGCCGGGGCCGTAGCAGAACTCGCCCGCGAGCCGGCCGGTGTAGCGGCCCTCGTCGTCGAGCTCGCTGCGGGTGGCGACGGCGCCCTCGAGCCCGAGCGCGGTCGCGATCGGCCCGACCAGCTCGATCGGGGAGGCCGACACGACGAGTCGGTGCTCGGCCGCTGCCAGGTGGGCGGCGAGCAGCTT
>JBDTAU010000277.1:0-3811 GCA_039924465.1 Dermatophilaceae bacterium | reverse complement strand
GTGGGTGCGGGTGTCGTCCGGGGTGGGGTTCCTGTTGGCCGGGTTTGGGGTGGACACTTGTTGGGTGTCCGCCATGGTTTGCACGCCGAGCCACTCTGGAGCCGTAGAGCCCGTAGTCGAGCGTGGTGGCGGAGGACCGATGCGGAACCGTGGAGTGTTGCCGTCGAGCACGAGTGCCAGTTTTCATGCCATTTCCGTTTCCTCCACCTGGCGGACACCTCGGTGTACAGGTCGCTTGTCTGAGCAGGAGGTGGGTCATGGAAGTACTACATCCACGATGTGCTGGTATCGACATCGGTAAGAAGGTGCTGGCTGTCGGGGTCCGGATCGAAGGCGCTGGCCGGGCCCGGTCTCAAACGAAGGTCACCAAGTACGCGACGATGACCACCGACATCCTGGCGTTGCGTGAGGACCTGGTCCGTCAGGAGGTCAGTTGCGTGGTGATGGAGTCCACCGGGGACTACTGGAAACCGGTGTACTACCTGCTGGAGGGGGCCCCGTTCGAGTTGATCGTGGGCAACGCCGCGCAGATCCGTAACCTGCCCGGGCGCAAGAGCGATGTCTCTGACGCGAGTTGGTTGGCTCAGCTCGGGGCGCACGGGCTGGTGCGGCCCTCGTTCGTGCCGCCGCCGCTGATCCGGGACCTGCGTGATCTGACCCGGGACCGGACCTCGTTCGTGCGTCACCGCGCCCAGATGCTCAACCGGGTCGAGAAAGTCCTGGAAGAGGCCGCGATCAAGCTCAGCTCGGTGGCCTCGGAACTGGATGGGGTCTCTTGCCGGGCGATGCTGGCCGCGTTGGTCGCTGGGGAACGTGACCCGCAGGTCCTGGCCGGGCTGGCTCGCGGCAGGATGCGCGCCAAGTTGCCGCAACTGGGCCAAGCCCTGACTGGCCGGTTCAGTGAGCACTACGCGTTCCGGATCAGGATGCTGCTGGAGCAGGTCGACAACCTCAGCAACGCGGTGGCCCAGTACGACGAACAGATCGAGGTCGCGATCGAGCCCTACCGCTGGTTTCGTGACCTGATCACCTCGGTCCCCGGGATCGCCAGGGCCACCGCGAACGTCATCACTGCCGAGACCGGCGCCGACATGGACCAGTTCCCCACCGCGAAACACCTGGCCTCCTGGGCCGGGGTCGCCCCGGGCAGCAACGAATCGGCCGGGGTGATCAAGTCGAGCAAGACCCGCAAGGGCAACACCCACCTCAAGGGCGCCCTGGGCAACGCGGCGATGAGCGCGTCCCGGACCAAGAACACCTACCTGGCTAAACGACACTGGCGGATCGCGGCCCGGCGCGGGAAACTCAAAGCCCTGGTCGCGACCGAACACGCGATCCTGACCGCGATCTGGTACATGGGCACCACCCGGACCAGCTACATCGACCCCGGACCCGACTTCTTCACCAGCCTGCACCCTGACCGGGTGAAGCGACACGCCCTAAACCAACTCAAAGAACTCGGATACGAGGTCACCCTGACCCCCGCCGCCAGCTAACCCGGTCCCAGCACAGCACAGGCTATTTACGTGCCAGTGGCCCCGCACCCCCGAGTCGAGTGGCCTCGCTTGGCAAGCGCGTCTCAGCATGCCGACCGGCCAGGGAACTGGTGGGTTGCGGGAATAGACTGCGCTGTCCGAATCAAGCACACCCTGGGAGCCCCAGTTGAGCATCGTCGTCCAGAAATACGGCGGATCCTCCGTGGCTGACGCCGAGAGCATCAAGCGCGTCGCCCGCCGGATCGTGGAGACCCAGCGGGCCGGCAACTCGGTGTGCGTCGTGGTGTCCGCCATGGGGGACTCGACGGACGAGTTGCTCGACCTCGCGAAGCAGGTCACCCCGCACCCGCCGGCGCGAGAGCTCGACATGCTGCTCACCGCGGGGGAGCGGATCTCGATGGCCCTGGTCGCGATGGCGATCGCCCAGCTCGGCGCCGAGGCCCGTTCGTTCACCGGCTCGCAGGCCGGGGTGATCACCGATGAGGCGCACGGCGCCGCCCGGATCATCGACGTCACACCGGGACGGATCCAGAGTGCGTTGGCCGCCGGACACATCGCGATCGTCGCAGGCTTTCAGGGCGTCAGCCAGACGACGAAGGACATCACGACCCTCGGCCGGGGCGGGTCCGACACGACGGCGGTCGCCCTGGCCGCAGCGCTCGAGGCGGACGTGTGCGAGATCTACACCGACGTCGACGGGGTGTTCACCGCCGACCCGCGGATCCTGCCGAGCGCCCGCAAGCTGGACGTGCTCTCGCTGGAGGAGATGCTGGACCTGGCCGCGAGCGGCTCCAAGATCCTGCACCTGCGCTGTGTCGAGTACGCCCGCCGCTACGGCATCCCCATCCACGTGCGCTCATCGTGGTCACAGAAGCCGGGCACGTGGATCAAGGCCAACCCCTATGAAGGAGAAGGTGCCGTGGAGGCTCCGATCATTGCCGGCATTGCCCACGACCGCAGCGAGTCCAAGATCACCATCGTCGGGGTGCCCGACCAGGTGGGGGTGGCCGCGAAGATCTTCGGCGCCGTCGCCGCAGCCGGCCTCAACATCGACATGATCGTGCAGAACGTGTCGGTGGCCGCGTCGGCCCGCACCGACATCTCCTTCACGCTGCCGGTCGTGGACGGGCCCAAGGCGGTGCAGGTGCTGCAGGCGATCAAGGCCGAGGTCGCGTTCGAGGACCTGCTCCTCGATGACGCGATCGGCAAGATCGCCCTCGTCGGGGCTGGTATGAAGTCTCACCCAGGGGTGTCGGCCAAGTTCTTCGGCGCCCTGGCCGAGGCCGGCATCAACATCGAGATGATCTCAACCTCCGAGATCCGCGTCTCAGCGGTGACCCGGGCCGACCAGCTCGAGGATGCCGTGCGCGCGGTGCACACGGCCTTCGGGCTCGACTCGACCGAGGACGCGATCGTCTACGGCGGCACCGGGCGCTAGCCGTCTCGGGTGGCCTGACGGCTTGAGCGTTAGCCGTCCTGACGGGTCAGCGGTCACCCGATGAGGCCGTGCCGCGCGTTCCAGAGCTTGGCTCCCTGGTAGGCGTCGACCATGCCCCAGACCCAGAAGGCGATCAGCCCCGGGATGCCGATCATGAGGGCGGCGAGAGCCATGCTGAAGAAGTAGCCGAAGAGGATCCCGACGCCTTTGGCGACATCGCCGTTGATCATAGATCCGAGCCCGGGGATGAAGAAGGACGCGACGAGGGACAGCCCCGGCGACTTCGCGGCCACGCCGTAGGGGACCTGGACATAGCCGAAGCCGGCGCCGGGACGCGCGTTGGGATAGTAGCCGGAGTTCGGGGTGGGATGGCGGGTGGGCTGTTGGGTGCCGTAGGGATATCCCGCCGGTGGCGGCCACCCGTTGCCGCTCGTCGGCGGTGCTGGCCAGGGTGCGCCTGGCTCGGCGGCGTGCGGGAGCCCGTGCTCGTCGTAGACCACCCCTGCGTTGGGCTGCTCCGCCGGCGGAGCGGGGGCCCGCACGTGTTCTGTCCAGGCGACACCATCCCAGTAGCGCTCGCTGTCGCCGACGGGATACCACCCAGGGGGTGCAGTGGGCTGGGTCATGCTGGCTCCTGTTGATCCGGTGATACGTCTGAGCGTAGACGTCCGATCTGACCTTCAGGCTCCCTCCACGGTTTTCCGGTGACCTCCGCCCTCGCCGTCGGCGAGGAGAAGGCGAGTCGCGGCCGCGATCAGCCGCTCCTCGCACTGCTGCGTGCTCCACCCGTGCTGGCTCACGAGCGTGTCGAAAGCTGAGGGAGAGCAGAGTTGGTCGAGCAGCCCAGCGGCGTGCTCCGGGTCGAGATCGGTGCGCA
>JBDTAU010000276.1:0-3163 GCA_039924465.1 Dermatophilaceae bacterium | reverse complement strand
CGATCTTCGAGTCCACCCCCACGACCCAACTCGTCGTCGTCATCGTCGGCGCGGCCACCCTCATCTTCGGGGCGATCATCGGCTGTGCCAAGGACGACATCAAGAAGGCGCTGGCCGCCTCGACGATGTCCCAGATCGGCTACATGATGCTGGCTGCCGGGCTCGGCCCGATCGGCTACGCCTTCGCCATCTTCCACCTGCTGACGCACGGCTTCTTCAAGGCCGGGATGTTCCTCGGGGCCGGGTCGGTCATGCACGGCATGAACGACCAGGTCGACATGCGACGGTTCGGCGGGCTGTCCGGCGTCATGAAGATCACCTGGGTGACGTTCGGCTTCGGTTGGCTGGCCATCCTCGGGGTGCCGCCCTTCTCGGGCTTCTGGTCCAAGGACAAGATCATCGAGGCGGCCTTCGTCGGAGAGGGGTGGCGGCCCTGGGTGTTCGGTCTGGCCGCCCTGATCGGCGCGGGCATCACCGCCTTCTACATGTCGCGCCTGTTCTTCATGACCTTCCACGGCAAGAAGCGCTGGACCGATGACGTCCACCCGCACGAGTCGGGGCTGCTCATGACGATCCCGATGATCGTGCTGGCCCTCGGGTCGGCCTTCCTCGGCCTGATCCTCGGCCCGACCGGGATCTTCACCTCCTGGCTGGAGCCGTTCACCGGCGGGGTGCAGGAGCACAGTCCGGTGATTCCGGTCCCCGTGATCATCACCTTGACCATCCTCCTGGTCATCGGCGGCACCGCGCTCGCCTGGCTGATGTACTGGCGCGACCGGGTGCCCGAGACAGCGCCCAAGGGGAACCTGCTCACGCAGGCTGCCCGCGTGGACCTCTATCAGGACCACGCCAATGAGGCCCTCTTCATGCGGCCCGGGATCCACCTGACCCGTTCGCTCTTCTTCGCCGACAACCGTGGCGTGGATGGAGCAGTTGGCGGGCTCGCCGCCTTCGTCGGTGGGACCTCCTCACGGCTGCGCAAGATCCAGAACGGATTTGTCCGGTCTTATGCCCTGACGATGCTCATCGGTGTCGTCGCCATCCTCGGTGCACTCTGGGTGATTTCCTGATGCTAGACACGACCACCTCCATGTCCACCGTGCCGTGGCTGACGATCCTCGGCCTGGTGCCGCTGGTCGGCGCGTTCGTCGTCGCCTTCCTGCCGGGCTCGGCCGAGAACGCCAAGCGGATCGCGCTCGGGACCTCGCTCGTCACCCTCGTGATCGGGATCGTGGCTGCGACCACCTTCCACGTGGGCTCCTCCTCGCAGTTCCAGCTCGGCGAGCAGATGTCGTGGATCCCGCAGCTCGGGGTCAGCTACGCCCTGGGCGTCGACGGCATCGCGCTCGTGCTCATCCTCATGTCGCTCGTGCTGACGCCGATCTGCATCCTGGCGGCCTGGCGCGACGTGTCGGAGTCCGAGCGTGGGCCGCAGCGAGTCAAGACCTACTTCGCCCTGCTGCTCGTCCTCGAGACCTTCATGGTCGGTGTCTTCGCGGCCACGGACGTCTTCCTGTTCTACGTCTTCTTCGAGGCGATGCTCATCCCGGTGTACTTCCTCATCGGCCACTACGGCGGCCCGCGTCGTCAGTACGCGGCGATGAAGTTCCTGCTCTTCTCGCTGACCGGCGGGCTGCTCATGCTCGTTGCCGTCATCGCGCTCTACCTGCAGGGTCCTGGCGGCGCCGACGGCTTCCTCATCAGCAAGCTCACCGGCCTCAACCTCGACCCCACCACGGGACGACTGCTCTTCGTCGGCTTCTTCGTGGCCTTCGCGATCAAGGCCCCGATGTTCCCGTTCCACACGTGGCTGCCAGACGCCGCGACCGAGGCGACCCCCGCCACCGCGACGCTGCTCGTCGGGGTGCTCGACAAGGTCGGCACCTTCGGGATGATCCGCTTCTGCCTGCAACTCTTCCCGGAGGCCAGCGCGTGGGCGACTCCGGTGGTCGTCGTGCTGGCGGTCGTGTCCGTGGTCTATGGGGCCCTGCTGGCCATCGGTCAGACCGACATGATGCGCCTGATCGCCTACACGTCGGTCAGTCACTTCGGCTTCATCGTGCTGGGCATCTTCGCCTTCACCGGGGTCGGCGGCGCGGGGGCCTCGCTCTACATGCTCAACCACGGCTTCTCGACGGCAGCCCTGTTCCTCTTCGCCGGGATGTTCATCTACCGGCGCGGCAGCAAGCGGATCCCCGACTACGGAGGTTGGCAACGGGTGACGCCCGTGCTCGCCGGCGTCTTCCTCGTCGCCGGCATGTCGACGCTGGCGCTTCCGGGGCTGGCCAACTTCGTGTCCGAGTTCCTCGTCCTGGTCGGCACCTTCCCGACGCAGCCCGTGGCGGCTGTGATCGCGACGTCAGGGATCATCCTCGCGGCGATCTACATCTTGTTGATGTACAAGCGGATGGCGACCGGCCCACGCCCCGAGGGCCTGTCTGGAGTGCGCGACCTGTCGGTGCGTGAGAAGTTCGTGGCTGCCCCACTGGTCGCCTTCCTCCTCATCATCGGCTTCTATCCCAACGTTGCCCTCAAAGTGATCAACCCGGCCGTCCACACCTCGCTGGCGCAGGTCCACCAGACAGGTCTCGTAGTCGATACGACTGCGGCCGAAGGGAGCAACAAGTGACGACCTTTCAGACGGCCAACGTCGACTACCTCGCGATCCTGCCGCTGCTCATCGTCTTCGGCACTGCGCTGATCGGTGTCCTGGTCGAGGCGTTCGTCGGGCGTGAGCGGCGTCACCTGATCCAGACGATCCTGGCCGTGGCCGGACTGGTGGCCGCCTTCGTCGCGGTGATCGTGGCGACCGGCCACATGGGCCTGACGCTGGGACACGTCGACGGGGCCACCGACCGACGCCTGTTCGCACTGTCGATCGACGGCCCGGCCCTGTTCATGCAGGGCGCGCTGCTGCTGATGAGCATCCTCGCGGTGCTGACCATGGCTGAGCGGCTCGGCGGCACCGGCTCTGACACGTTCACCCCGAGCGGTGCCTCGACACCGGGCTCGCAGATCGAGGCGGTCTCCGCCCGGGCCGGCCTGATCACCTCGGAGGTCTTCCCGCTGACGATGTTCGCGGTCGGCGGCATGCTGCTCTTCCCGACCGTGAACGACCTGATCGGGATGTTCGTCGCGCTCGAGATCCTCTCCCTGCCGCTCT
>JBDTAU010000275.1:0-6174 GCA_039924465.1 Dermatophilaceae bacterium | reverse complement strand
GTGGATGTCACCATCGTCGGCTGCTCCGGCTCCTTCGCCGGTCCGGACTCTCCCGCGTCGAGCTACCTCGTCCGGGCCGAGCACGAAGGCCGGACGTGGTCCATCGTGCTCGACCTCGGTGCCGGGGCCCTGGGCGCGCTGCAACGGCACACGGCCCCGCCGACCGTCGACGCGATCCTCATCTCCCATCTGCACGTCGACCACTTCATCGACCTCTGTGGCCTCTACGTGATGAAGCGCTACGGACCGACCGCCGGGCGCGGCGTGACGCTGCCGGTGCACGCGCCGGTCGACGCCGACCAGCGGCTCGTCGCCGCCTACGGCACCCCTGACCTCGAGGACCTGCCCGGCGTCTTCGACTTCCGGGAGCTCACCGACCGTGCCCCGATCCGCGTCGGGCCGTTCACGATCACCCCCTATCAGGTCAACCACCCCGTCACGTGTTTCGGCTTCCGCGTCGAGGCCGACGGCAGGACACTGGTTTACACCGGTGACACCGACACGTGCGAGGCGCTGAGCCCGCTCATGACCGGTGCCGACCTGGTCCTCGCGGACGCGGCGTTCATCGACGGGCGGGACGACGTCTCGGGCATCCACCTGTCCGGGCGTCGAGCTGCCGAAGCCGCGGTCCAGGCCGGTGGGGTGCATCGGCTCATGCTGACCCACCTGCCCCCGTGGAACGACCCCGAGGTGTGCCGAGCGCAAGCCGCCGCGGTGTGGCCGGGCGAGGTCGAACTCGCGCGCCCCGGCGTCACCTACACCGTCTGAGGGCACCGCTTTTCCGTAGGCCGCCCAGCGTGGTCCCAGCTTCGCCCCGGCGTCGGATGCCCGGCGGGGTGCAATTCGGGCTTAGCGTAGGGGGATGGCTAGCCTGCAGGACATGACTGCGAGACACGACGGACGTGCCCCTGACCAGACCCGCGAGGTGCGGATCACCCGCAACTGGCTCGACCACGCCGAGGGGAGCGTGCTCGTCGAATTCGGGCGTACCCGGGTCCTGTGCGCGGCCTCGTTCACCGCCGGCGTGCCTCGATGGCTCAAGGGCAAGGGGACCGGGTGGGTCACGGCGGAGTACGCCATGCTGCCACGCGCGACCAACACCCGCTCCGACCGCGAGAGCGTCAAGGGCAGGATCGGTGGCCGCACCCACGAGATCTCGAGGCTGATCGGGCGCAGCCTGCGCGCCGTCATCGACACGAAAGCGTTGGGGGAGAACACGATCGTCCTCGACTGCGACGTCCTGCAAGCTGACGGGGGCACCCGTACCGCCGCGATCACCGGCGCCTATGTCGCGCTCGTCGACGCGATCGAGACGGCCCGTGCCGCCGGCCTCATCCCCAAGAACGCGGCCCCGTTGACCGGATCTCTGGCAGCCGTCTCGGTCGGCGTCGTCGGCGGGCGCCCGGTCCTCGACCTGGACTACCCGGAGGACTCGACGGCGGAGACGGACATGAATGTCGTCATGACCGGCGACGGACGCTTCATCGAGGTGCAGGGCACCGCCGAGGGCGCCCCCTTCGATCGCGAGGTGCTGGGCCAGCTGCTCGACCTGGCCACCACCGGGTGTGCGGCGCTGACCGTGGCCCAGGCCGCCGCCCTGGAGGGGGACCGCCCGTGAGTGAGCGTCCCGAGCCCCGCCGGGTCGTCCTGGCCACCCGCAACGCCCACAAGGTGGCGGAGCTGCGCGTGATCCTGGCCGATGTCACCGACGCGCTCGGCATCGAGATCGTCGGCCTGGACGCGTTCCCCGAGGCCCCCGAGGTCGTGGAGGACGCTGTCACCTTCGAGCAGAACGCGCTGCTCAAGGCGGCCTCGGCCGCGGCGGCGACGGGCCTGCCGGCGCTGGCCGACGACTCCGGCCTGACCGTCGACGTCCTGGGCGGGTCTCCGGGGATCTTCAGTGCTCGCTGGTCCGGTGGGCAGGGGGACGCCGCCAACGTGGACCTGCTGCTCGCGCAGATCGCGGACGTCAAGGACCGGGACCGGGCCGCCTCGTTCGTCTGTGCGGCCGCACTCGTGCTGCCCGACGGCCGGTCGGCCGTGGAGATCGGCCGCTTCCCCGGGTCCGTCGCCCGCGCGGCCCGCGGCTCCGGGGGCTTCGGTTACGACCCGATCTTCGTGCCCGACGACCAGGCCGGGGGCGCGGCCCGCACCGTCGCCGAGTACTCGGCTGACGAGAAGAATTCCGTGTCGCACCGGTCCCGGGCCTTCCGGGCGCTGGCACCGCATCTCGAGGAGCACCTGACCACATGATCGAAGCCCCCCCGGTCCGGCACCCAACCGTCCACCAGGGACCTCCACGACGCCGCTGGATCGGCGCCGTGGACGGGATGGTGGCTGGGCTGCTGACGATCGGGGTGGGCACCATCCTCGCGGGAGGGGCCGAGCAACTCGGTCTGACCGGTGGTCAGCCCGCCCCGATCGCGGCGGTGGCCGGGGCGTTCATCGACCGGACCCCGCCGTGGCTCAAGGACTTCGCGGTCTCGACCTTCGGCACCAACGACAAGCGCGCCCTGCTCATCGGGACATTGGTCGTGCTGGCTCTGGTCTGTGCCGCCCTCGGCCTGTTGGCCCGAACGCGAATCACCGCGGGGCTCCTCGGCTTCGCCGTGGTCGGGGCGATCGGTATCGGCGCCGTGCTCTCCCGCCCAGGGGCCGTGGCCTTCGATGTGGTGCCGACCCTGCTCGGCACGATCGTCGGGCTGTGGTTCCTGCGCGCGGCCGTCGCGCAGGGGCCGGACCCAGCAGCCGGGCTCAGCCGGCGCTGGATCATCGGGGGAGTGGTGGGCGCCGCGGGCGCCTATCTGGGCAACGCGCTCGCGGGCGGCTCGAACGCAGCGACCGCGTCCCGCGTTGCAGCGCAGGTTCCCGCCGTGCCCCTCAACGTTGCCACCCGGGTCACCATTCCGGCCGGCGCCGACCTCAAGGTCGCCGGGGTGGCCCCCTTCGTCTCGGACACCGCCGGCTTCTACCGGATCGACACCGCCTTCGTCGTGCCCCGTCTCAACGCGGACGAGTGGCGCCTCAACGTCACCGGAATGGTCGACCGCGAGGTCCAACTGGACTGGGCCACCTTGCAGTCCAAGGAACTTCAGGAGGCCATGGTCACCCTGTGCTGCGTCTCCAACGAGGTCGGGGGCGACTTGATCGGCAACGCGGTCTGGACGGGCTGGCCGGTCCGGGAGCTGCTCAAGCTGGCGGGCCCGAAGGCGGGAGCCGACATGGTCCTGCAGACCAGTACCGACGGATGGACGTGCGGGACCCCTCTGGGTGCGCTGACCGATGACCGCGATGCGTTGCTCGCCGTGCGGATGAACGGCCAGCCGTTGCCCTTCGAGCACGGCTTCCCGGTGCGCCTCGTCGTCCCCGGGCTCTATGGCTACGTCTCCGCCTGCAAGTGGGTCACCGAACTCAAGGTCACCACGTTCGCGGACGATGCCGGCTACTGGACGCCACGCGGCTGGTCGGAGCTGGGGCCGGTCAAGACGGCATCGCGCATCGACGTGCCACACGCCGGGGGCTCGGTCAGCTCGGGCACGGTCGCCGTCGCCGGGGTGGCGTGGGCCCAGCACCGGGGTATCTCCCGGGTCGAGGTCCAGGTCGACGACGCTCCCTGGGTCGAGGCCCGGCTCGCCGCCGACGCCGGCATCGACGTGTGGCGCCAGTGGGTCTTCGAGTGGGAGGCCACCCGCGGCAGCCACGACCTCCGAGTGCGTGCGGTGGACGGGACCGGCGCGCTCCAGACCCCTGTCGAGGCGTCACCGGCCCCGGACGGTGCCTCCGGGTACCACTCGGTGACCGTCCGCGTCGACTGAGCCGGTGTTGCGTGGGCCGGTCTCGAGTGAACGATGTGGAGTGAACTGGCGTCGACTGAGCCGGTGCAGCGAAGGCGGCCCAGCGGCATACGGCACGGCGTGAACGTGGGCGCGTGCGACGCCGCGGACGCTGCCCAACTACAGTGGTGGCCGCGCGGACGTGGTGGAACTGGTAGACACGCAGGATTTAGGTTCCTGTGCCCCGGCGTGCGGGTTCGAGTCCCGCCGTCCGCACGCAATGCTCACTGTTGAGACCGACGAAGGAGCCCTTTGTGACCACGCGACTCGAGCCTGGAGACCAGGCCCCCGCCTTCAGTCTGACCGATGACACCGGCAAGACGGTGACGCTGGGCGACTTCGCCGGGCGGAAGCTGATCCTCTACTTCTATCCGGCAGCGATGACGCCCGGCTGCACGACGGAGGCCTGCGACTTCAGTGAGTCGCTCGAGTCGCTGCAGCGCGACGGGTATGAGGTGGTGTCCATCAGCAAGGACGCCCCAGCCAAACTGGCGCAGTTCCGCGAGCGCGACCGCCTCACGATCCCGCTCCTGTCCGATGAGTCCCTCGAGGTGCACCAGGCCTATGGCGCCTACGGGGAGAAGAAGCTCTATGGCAAGGTCGTCGAGGGGGTCATCCGATCGACGTTCGTCATCGACGAGGATGGCGTCCTGACCCACACGATGTACAACGTCAAGGCGACCGGCCACGTGGCCAAGCTGCGACGCGATCTCGGTCTGGCCTCCTGACCGGGCTCGCCCCGTTAGAGTCGACCCAGTCTTCGAAAGGAATCACCATGGCAGACGTGACCTCGACCGCCGCGGTCGAGCAGCAGATCCAGGCCGCCCGGTCCAGGCTCGAGGGGACGGTCAACGAGCTGGCCTATCGGGCCCAGCCCCAGGTCATCGTCCAGCGGCAGGTGCAGGGAATCCGACTCAAGGTGGACCACGCCATCCGCACCCCCGATGGCGAGCTGCGCATCGAGCGCATCGGCGCGGTCGTCGCGGCCACCGTCGCGGTGGTCGTGGTGGTCGGTCTGATCCGGCGCCGGCGGCACGGCTGATCGAGCCCGGCCGGAGTCCCCGCCGGGATCCAGTGAAAGAGGCCTTCCGCCGCTGGCGGAAGGCCTCTTCTCTGGTGCGCCGTCAGGGACTCGAACCCCGAACCCAGTGATTAAGAGTCACTTGCTCTGCCAATTGAGCTAACGGCGCGACGAGGGGAAACATTATCAGTGGACCCGGTCACGACAAAATCGCTCCGTGGCGCCCCTCTCGTCGAGTCAGAGGCGGGCTCAGAGGCCGGCTCAGAGGCCGGCTCAGAGGCGGGCCCAGAGCATGCGGCTACGGCCGAGGTGAGGATGGAGGCCCCGCTGACGCCGGGACCGCCAGCGTTGCCTCCACTGCCGAGCTGGAGGTCGAGGTAAGTCCCAGCGCGCCTGCGCCGGACAGCAGCGAGAGAGCGAGACTCATGACCACGGCGCCGATGATGACCAGGACCGTGATGCGTTGGAATTTCTTGTTGTCCGAAGGCACGCGACCATTGTGGCCCATCGCCTCCGGTCGCTCGCATCGGCCGACCTCGTGCTTGCGACGTGCTTCAGACCAGGAAGCTGCGAATGTCGCGCAGGACGTCCGTGTCGAGGCGGAACCAGGCCCAGCTGCCCCGGCGCTCGCGCGTCAGGATACCGGCGTCGACGAGCGTCCTGAGGTGGTGGCTCACGGTCGGTTGCGAGACCTGGACGGCGGCCGTCATGTCGCACACGCAGGCCTCCTGGTCCGGGGAGTCCTTGATCAGGCTGAGCAACTGGATGCGGACCGGGTCAGCGACGGCCTTGAGCAGCCCGGCCCGCCGTTCCGCCTCGGTGCGGTCGAGGACGGCGACGGGAGATGAACCGCACTCGGAGACGCTCGGCACCTGCTGGGCGCTCGTGCTCAGTGTCGTGATGCTCACGGGTCCACCTTTCGTCGGCCTTCATCGACTACGGTCAATGTTGACACACGTCGATGCGGCTGCCCACGTTAGCGCATCGATCGCAATCGATATGGCAGTCTGATGCAGTGCACTCAGTGTTGGGAGTAGATCGGTGAGCAGGCCTCGCAGCACCCCCAGCGCCCGCGTCGACGCAGCGCTTCCCGGGAGCGACCCGGCGGCTGCGACGCTGTCGACTCTCGACCGGTTCCTGCCGGTGTGGATCCTGCTGGCCATGGTGGCCGGATTGTTGCTCGGACGTCTCGGGCCCGGCCTCGGGGACGGGCTGGCACGAGTCGAGGTCGACGGCGTCTCGCTGCCCATCGCCCTCGGGCTGCTCGTCATGATGTATCCCGTCCTGGCCAAGGTCCGCTACGACCGGCTCGACTCGGTG
>JBDTAU010000274.1:0-6640 GCA_039924465.1 Dermatophilaceae bacterium | reverse complement strand
CCCGAGCGAGGACTTCCACGACCGGGCCCGGATCGGGTACGTGCCCCAGCGGCATACCCTCTCCGCCTCGGTCCGCGCGACCGCCGAGGAGATCGTCGCGACGGGACGCCTGTCCCGGCTGGGATGGCTCGGCCGGCTCAACGCGACCGACCGGCAGGTCGTCGCCCGCTCACTCGAGGTGGTCGGCCTCGGTGACCGCGCCGCCACCGAGGTGAGCACCCTGTCCGGGGGCCAGCAACGCCGCGTGCTCATCGCCCGAGCCCTCGCCAGCGCCCCCGACGTGCTCATCATGGACGAGCCCACGGCGGGCGTGGACGCAGCCAACCAGCATGTCCTCGCCGACGTGTTGCGTCGGCTGATCGACCGGGGGGTGACGATGGTCATCGTGACGCACGAACTCGGCGCGCTCGAGAGCCTGCTGACCCGGACCGTGGTGATCGACGGCGGCCGGATCGTCTTCGATGGCACCCCCGAGCGGTTCGCCAAGGACCGTCACTGGGTGCATCACGACCACGACACCCACCACCACGATGATGAACTGCCCACCGACCGATCGAGTGCCCCTCGCGGTCCGCTCGATGAGCCCGAGGTGCCCTGATGGCCGAGATCCTCTCGATCGACTTCATGCAGCGGGCCCTCATCGCTGCCCTCCTGGTCGGGACCGTCGCCCCGATGGTCGGCATCTTCGTCGTGCAACGACGGATGTCCCTCATCGGCGACGGGATGGGTCACGTGGCCCTGGCCGGTGTCGCGGTCGGTCTCGTGACGAATCAGAGCCCGGTCCTGACGGCGCTCATCGCGGCCGTGATCGCTGCGGTCGTCATCGAGTTGCTGCGCGCCCGGGGCCGCACGAGCGGCGACATGGCGCTCGCGATCATCTTCTACGGCGGCATGGCGGCGGGAGTCGTCATCATCTCCAAGGCGTCTGACGGCACCCCCGCCAACCTCGTCAAGTATCTCTTCGGCTCCATCCTGACCACGCAGCCATCAGACCTCTATGTCTTCGGCGCGCTGGCGGCCGTGATCTTGTTGACGGTCTGGGCCCTGCGTCCGCGACTGTTCGCCGTGGCCAACGACGAGGAGTACGCCCGGGCCGTCGGCATGCCGGTGCTGGCCCTCAACCTCGTGCTCGCCATCCTCACCGCGACGACCGTCGTCGTGTCCATGCGGGTCGTCGGGTTGCTCCTCATCAGCGCCCTGATGATCGTGCCCAACGCCACGGCCCAACTTCTTGCGACGAGTTTCAGCTCCGGCCTGCGCTGGGCGATGGGCATCGGCCTGGTCTGCTCCGTCGGCGGCGTGCTGCTGTCCTACCCCCTCAACACCCCGTCCGGCGGCACCATCGTCCTCGTCGCGGTGGCCCTCTTCATCCTCGTCTCGTTGGGCACCGCCCTCGCCCACCGCATCGTCCGGGACGACTTCGAGATCGCCGAGCCGCACGAGCACGAACACGGCATCGACTGCGGGCACGAGGCCATCGCTCACGATGACCACATCGACTACGTCCACGACGGCCAGCTCCATGCGGCGCACCAAGCGCACTACGACGTGCACGGGGTCGTCCCTGGCACGGACCAGCATGCACCGGTTCCGACCAAAGAGGCCCGATGAACACCACCCCTGCCCAGCGATCAAGGAGCGTGGCGCCATGACGACCCGGCGACCGAGTCGGCGACCGACCCGGCAGCAACTCGCGATCAGCGAGATGCTCGAGCAGTCCGAGGAGTTCACCTCGGCGCAGACCGTGCATGCCCGACTCCGCGAGGCGGGTGACGGGGTCGGGCTCGCCACCGTCTACCGAGCGCTGCAGAACATGGTCGAGGCGGGCAGCGTGGACGTGCTGCGCCGCGATGACGGGGAAGCCGTCTATCGCGCCTGCTCGACCCACCACCACCACCACCTGGTCTGCCGCTCGTGCGGGCGGACGGTCGAGGTCGAGGGCCCGACGGTCGAGCAGTGGACCGACAAGGTGGCGGCCGACCACGGATTCATCGATGTCACCCACACGCTGGAGATCTTCGGCACCTGCGCTGACTGCGCCGCCGTCGCCACCATCGTCACCGACCGGGGGTGAGGTCGAGCCGGACTCAGCCGGTCAGCTCGACCCGGGCACGTCCACGGCGCCGCCATAGCGACGGTCGCGGGCGACGTACTCCTCGATCGCTGCCCACAGGTCGCGTCGGTCGTAGTCGGGCCAGAGCTGGTCCTGGAAGACCATCTCGGCATAAGCCGACTGCCAGAGCAGGAAGTTGCTCGTGCGCTGCTCACCGGAGGACCGGACGAAGAGATCCACGTCGGGCATCGACGGCTCGTCGAGATAGCGCTGGATCGTCCGCTCATCCACCCCTCCCGGCCGGAGCCGGCCGGCCTTGACGTCCACGGCGATGCGCTGCACGGCGTCGGCGATCTCGGCCCGGCCGCCGTAGTTGACGCAGAAGTACAACGTCAGTCCGGTGTTGTGCTGGGTCAGGTCCTGGGCGATCTCGAGTTCCTTGATCACCGAGCGCCACAGCCGCGGGGCCCGCCCGACCCACCGCATCCGTACGCCCCACTCATTCAGCTGGTCGCGGCGACGGCGGATGACGTCGCGGTTGAAGCCCATGAGGAAGCGCACCTCGTCCGGCGACCGCCGCCAGTTCTCCGTCGAGAAGGCGTAGGCCGACAGGTGCGTGACACCGACCTCGATCGCGCCGGCGACGACGTCGAGCAACGAGGCCTCGCCGGCCTCGTGCCCCTTGGTCCGGGGCAAGCCACGGGCGTTCGCCCAGCGGCCGTTGCCATCCATGACGATGGCTACGTGCTTGGGCAGCGCCTGCTGCGGAAGGCGTGGTGGCAGCGCGCCGCTCGGGTGCGGGAACGGCTTGATCATGGCTCTCCGGTGGCTCGTGACATGAATCTGGTGGCGGCTCAGGATCGCTCGACCAGGCGCAGGGATCGCAGTCCGCGTTCGATGTGCCACTGGAGGAAGGCTGCCACCAGACCGCTGCCCTGGTTGCGATAGCGGGTCTCGCTGGCATCGGCGATCACCCAGTCCCCGGTCAGGAGCGCCGCGAGCAACACGAAGGTCTCCCGTGCCGGTGCGCTCGAGCCGGGTGGACGGCACGCGGAGCACACCGCCCCACCCGCTTGGACGTTGAAGGCCCGTTGTGGCCCGGGCGCCCCACACCGGGCACAGTCATGGAAGCTAGGCGCCCAACCGGCCACGGCCAGGGAGCGCAGCAGGAAGGCGTCGAGGACGAGCACCGGGTCATGGGCCCGTTCGGCGAGCGAGCGCAACGCGCCGCCGAGCAGGAGGTACTGCTGGGTCTGCGGTTCGTGTTCCTCAGTCAGTTGCAGCGCTGTCTCGAGCATGGCCGTCGCCGCGGTCCACGCGGGGTAGTCCCGCGAGATCATGGTGCCGTAGGGCGCCAGCATCTCCACCTGGGTCACCGTGTCGAGATTGCGCCCCTCGTAGCACTGCACGTCGATGACCATCCCCGGCTCGAGCCGGGAGCCGAAGCGGGACTTGGTCCGGCGCACTCCCTTGGCCACCGCCCGGACCCGGCCCCGGGTGCGGGTCAGCATGGTGATGATGCGATCGGCCTCGCCCAACTTGTGGGTACGCAGGACGATCGCCTCGTCACGATAGAGGGGCATGGCGCCATTCTCCCCCGCCAGAACGGGGCGAGCGGACAGCACGCGCCGATCAGTTGACCGCCCGTCCTATCGAACACCAGTTCCATGATGCGCTATCGTGGCCTGATGGACCTCGCTCTCCAAGGCTCCCTGCTCGACCTCGTCGACGAGATGACGTTGCGCGAGCTGGGCTCCGGCCTGCACCGCACCACCCTGGGGGCCGGCGCCTGGGTCGATCTCCGTCCCGGGTGGCTCGCGGCCGGTGACGAGGTGTTCACCGCGTTGCTGCGCGAGGTGCCCTGGCGGGCGGAGCGACGCCAGATGTATGACTCGATCGTCGACGTCCCGCGGCTGACCCGGCACTACGCCGCGCACGAGTCCCTCCCGCACCCCATGCTGGCGCAGGCCCGGGACGCCCTCAGCGCCCACTACGCGTCCGAGCTCGGGGAGCCCTTCGTCACCGCCGGGCTGTGCCTCTATCGGGACGGCCGCGACAGCGTCGCTTGGCACGGCGACCGGATCGGCCGGTCCAAGGAGCACGACACGATGGTCGCGATCCTCTCCCTCGGCTCCGTTCGCACCCTGGCCCTGCGTCCCCGCGACGGCCGTTCACTGCCTGGCTCGGGTGCCAAGACGGTGCGCTTTCAGCTCGGGCACGGCGATCTGGTCGTCATGGGCGGCTCCTGCCAGCGCACCTGGGACCACGCCATCCCCAAGCTGACCGCGCCGGTCGGCCCCCGTATCTCAATCCAGTTCCGGGTCGCCGGAGTCCGCTAGGAGTTCGTATGCCGCTGACCACCGTCCCAGCCCCCGGCTCGCTGCCCTTCCTGCACCACCTCGAGCAGGAATCGGCCCGCTTCCGTGCGGCTCTCGCCGCCGCCCCCGCAGCGGCACCGGTGCCCAGCTGCCCCGACTGGGATGCCGACGACCTGATCTGGCACCTGGCCGAGGTCCAGTGGTTCTGGGGCCAGATCGCGCAGGACCAGCTCACCCGTGGCGAGCAGCTCGCGGACCTCGACGCGATCCGGCCGTCCCGGCCCGACGACCGGGCCGGGCTGCTCATTCATTACGACGAGGCGAGCACGCGCCTGCACCGGGTCCTGGCCGACCTCCCTCCCGAGACTGAGTTGTGGATGTGGGCCAGCGACCACACGGCCGGCTACATCCAGCGACGCCAGGCCCACGAGGCGCTGATCCACCGGATCGACGCCGAGCTCACGGCCGGCGTCGACCGAGCCCCCATCGATTCCCGGCTGGCCGCCGACGGGGTCGACGAGGCCCTGCGGATCATGCGCTGCTACGAGGACGAGGACGGGTTCACGGCGACGCCGACCGGACCCCCCGTCACGATCCTGGCGATCGATGTGGGTCGCGCCTGGACCGTGCGACCGGTGCACGTCCTGGGTGTCGACGGGCGCGGGACCTCGTGGGACGAGCAGCGCTTCCTCGTTCTGGCAGACAACACCCACGCCGCCCGTTCCACCGATCAGGGTCCTGCGCAGGTGCGCGGCAGCGCCGCCGACCTCGACTGCTGGCTGTGGAACCGTCCGCCGACGGGATCCCTTGAGCGGCAAGGCGACCCGGCCGCGCTGGCGTCGATCGACGCGGTCGTGACCGGTCCGATCAGCTGACCACGCTCGGTGCCACACACACAGTGCCACACACAGTGCCACGCGCGGTGCCACACACAGTGCCACGCGCTGAGCCGGGCGCGGTCTCGCACCCGGCTCGGCGGCATACGGCCCGGTGGTGGTGGGCTCAGCCCTGAGCGGCGGGCAACTCCTGCATCTCGCGATCCCGCACGGCGCGGTTGCAGGCGGACACGATCGCCTTGAGCGACGCCGTGACGATCGACGGGTCGAGGGCAACCCCCCACAACACGCGGTCCCCGACCGCCGTCTCGACGTAGGCCGCAGCGGTGGCGTCCCCGCCGGCGGACAGGGCATGCTCGGCGTAGTCGAGGACCCGCACGTCGGGGGCCCCCTCGATCGTCTCGATCGCGGCGCAGAAGGCCGCGATCGGACCGTTGCCGCTGCCGTTGACGGTGATCGTCTCCCCGGCATCGAGCAGCGTCGCCTCGACCGTCGTGTCCCCGTCGACCGTTGAGTCGGCCACGACGCTCACCAGCTCGAAGCGGCCCCACGGCGCATTCGGGTTGGGCAGGTACTCGTCACGGAACCTCGCCCACAACTCGCGGGGGGTCACCTCGCCGCCGTCCTGGTCCACGCCCCGCTGCACGACACCGGAGAACTCGATCTGGAGCCGGCGCGGCAGGTCCATCTGGTGCTCGGTCTTCATGATGTAGGCGACGCCGCCCTTGCCGGACTGGCTGTTGACGCGCACGACCGCCTCGTAGGAACGCCCCAGGTCGTGGGGGTCGATGGGCAGGTAGGGAACGCCCCAGAAGAGGTCGTCGACGGAGGTTCCCTTGTCCTTGGCCTCGGTGGCCATCGCCTCGAAGCCCTTTTTGATCGCGTCCTGGTGCGAGCCGGAGAAGGCGGTGAAGACGAGGTCGCCGCCCCAGGGGTGCCGCTCGCCCACGGGCAGCTGGGTGCAGTGCTCGACCGTCCGACGGACGTCGTCGATGTCGGAGAAGTCGATCTGCGGGTCGATGCCCTGGCTGAAGAGATTCATGCCGAGCGTGACGAGGCAGACGTTGCCGGTCCGCTCGCCGTTGCCGAAGAGGCAGCCCTCGATGCGGTCGGCGCCCGCGAGGTAGCCGAGCTCCGCGGCGGCCACGCCGGTGCCGCGGTCGTTGTGCGGGTGCAGCGAGAGGATCATCGAGTCGCGGTACTTGAAGTTGCGATGGCACCATTCGATCTGGTCGGCATAGATGTTGGCCGAGGACATCTCGACGGTGGCCGGCAGGTTGAAGATCATCTTGTGCTGCGGCGTGGGTTTGTAGATGTCGGCCACGGCGGCGCAGATGTCGCGTGCGAATTCAAGTTCGGTGCCGGTGAAGCTTTCGGGCGAATATTCGAAGATCCAGTCGGTGGCCGGGTCGGCATCGGCCATCTGCTTGACC
>JBDTAU010000273.1:0-4031 GCA_039924465.1 Dermatophilaceae bacterium | reverse complement strand
GTGCGAGCGCGAGGTCGCTGGAACCCGGCACCACCGACGCAGCCAAATTGGGCTTGCCCGCTGCTGCGCACTTCTTGTCCAGCTCCGAGACGGAGGTCAGATTTTGCGTGCTGCCCTTGAGCACGGCGACCTTGGCTCCGCACAGCGTCTCGTTGATGGCCAGGCTGCCGGGATTGCCGGCCTTGACCAGCAGCCCGTCGCCCTCGTGGTAGTAGGTCACGAAGTCGACCTGCTTGACCCGTTCGGCGGTGACGGTGAAGCCGGACATCCCCAGGTTGTAGCGACCGCTGGTGATGGACGGGATGATCGAGTCGAACGCCGCATCTGTGAGGACGAGTTTGAGACCCATCAAGCTGGCCAGTCCCGCGCCGATGTCAGGGTCGAACCCGATGATGGTCTTGTTGTCCGTGTCGTAGAACTCGAACGGTGGGTACTGTGCCTCCGTCCCGATGACGAGTTCACCCTTGTCCTTGACCGACTGTGGCAGCAGGGCGACCACCTCGGGGTCCGAGCCAGCACTCGCGCTCGTCGAACCGCCCGCGGCCGGTGTCGAGGACGGGGCGGTGCTGCTGCTGCAGGCGGTCAACGCCAACGTCAGGGACAGCGCGCCCACGCCGAGAGCGATGTGGCGAGCTCGAACTGGCTTTGGTGGAACCTTCATCGGTGGCCTTTCCTTATGCTTCGGTGGGGGTGGACGTGCGTCCATAGAACAGCTCAGAGGTGAGGTCGTTGAGGCGCATGTCGGGGCGCTCGCCATAGGTGAGCACCGTGTTGATCCGAGGGATGTCGCCCCCAATGGGGGTGACCCGGTGGAGAGCGTGCTGGCCACGGAAGAAGGCGAGGGTGCCCGGGGCGCTGGGCAGCGTCCGCAGACTCGCTGTGTCGTCGCCCTGCAGCACCTGTTGGACCCGCTCGTAGTTCTCGTCGCTCTCCGAGCGCAGCCCGGGGACGTAGACGAAGTCGCCACCGGCGCCGGCCTGCTGGTACATCACGGTCATGGAGAACTCGCTGCGGTCGAAGTGCCAACCGAGCTCGTCACCAGGGTTGAAGATGGTGACCTGCATGGCATCGAGCGGGTCGGCGCTGCGGTAGAGGACGGGCTTGTCGAGGACGGTTGCGATGAAACGGGTGAGGCCGTCGGACTCGTACAGTCTGCGGACCGGGGCGTTGATGGGGATCTGGTCGTAGGCGATGCCGTTCTTGGAGGACCGGACCTGGTGAGCGCGGGGGTGCTCGGCAGGGACGCTCTCGTCGATCGGTTCAAAGTAGATGGTGTGGGTCTGGTCGGACTTCCACGCCTGGTCCGTCTGCTCGTTGGCCACCGTGACCATTGCGGCCACGGCCTCGGGCCGGATGAAGCCGGCCAAGGTACACACGCCGGTGGCGGCCAGTTGCTGCCGGCAGCCCTGCACCAGCGCCTTCCCCGCGTGACTGTCGAGGTCGTGGATCGGATACACATCCAGGTCGACCACGTCGGCGTAGGCGGGGGTCTGCGTCACTGCTGAGGGCATGCCTTGCTTCCTTCTTTCTCGGCTCGTGCCTCTGCCGCTCGTGGCTGTGGCGGGCACGAGCGGCGGGACTGTGTGATGGCTCACCCAGAGTGAGGGGTGTCACCCCATTAGTGCTAATCCTGCTGCTACTGGCCTTCAGTATTCCTACTTATACTGGCTGGATGGTGACGGATCGCCCAGGAACTTTGGAGTTGCGCTACTTGGTGGCTCTTTCCGCCGTGGGTAGGAAGGGGTCCTTCAGCGCAGCGGCAGACTCCCTGGGCTACACCCAGTCGGCGGTCAGTCAGCAGATCGCTCGGCTCGAACGCCTCGTCGGGCACACCCTGGTCGAGCGGCCGGGTGGGTCGCGTGCGGTCTCTCTCACGCTGTCAGGGCAGGTCCTCCTCGGCCATGCTGATGCCATCACGGCGCGCCTGGAGAGCGCCCACGCCGACCTCGAGGCGCTGGCCCGTGGCACGGCCGGGGTGCTCCGGGTCGGCTGCTACCAGAGCGTCGGCGTGCGGATCCTGCCGCGAGTGCTGGCACAGTTCACCGCCCGCTGGCCACAGGTCAAGGTCGAGCTGACCGAGGCAGAGGATGACGGGCAGCTGTTGGAACTGGTGGAGCGCGGCATGCTCGACGTGACCTTCGTGGCCTACCCGATGACGTCCGGCCCGTTCTCGGTGTTGGAGCTGATGGAGGACCCCTACGTCGTGGTGGCCCGTGAGGGTGATGAGTTGGCGATGGGGAGCGGACCGGTCGAGTTGCGTGATCTGGCGGGGGTGCCGCTCGTGACGTACGCGCAGATGCGCGAAGTTCACTCGATCGAGAACCGGCTCGGCCACCCGCAACTGCGCGAGCAGATCGTCTTCCGCTCCAACGACAACGGCACGATCCTTGGCCTCGCCGCTGAAGGAGTCGGGGTCGCCGTCATCTCCTGGCTCTCGGTCGACCCGTTCCGGCGAGGCGTGCGCGCCCGGCCGCTCAGCAACGTCCCGCCCCGAATCGTCGGTATCGCTTGGCACCGGGATCGTTATCACACCGCTGCCCAGGAGGCCTTCGTCCAGTTGGCCCAGCACGTGGCGCGCCGCGAGCACGCCCAGCTGGTCCGGAGCCTCAATCTCGACGTACGAGGGCTGCAGGACGCTGCGGAGTCCGATTGACCCTGTGTCTCAGGTCGCGTCGGGTGTAGAGCAACTCCGTGGTGCGAGGCACTCGGTACGTCACGGCCACGGCCTCGACGAGCCCGTACGGACTATCGGCGGCGCGGGATGGTGTCGACCTTGTCCCAGCCGCGTCGGTGCGCCCTGGACCCATCGTGCGCGTCGCGGGTCCGATAGAGGATGTAGGGACGGAAGATGTAGCCCAGCGGCGCGGTGAAGACGTGCACGAGGCGGGTGAAGGGCCACAGCGCGAACAGCGCGAAGGCCATGAGTGCGTGGATCTGGAAGCTCAACGGCGCCGCGACCATCAGGTCCGGCTTGGGGGTGAAGTAGAAGATGCTGCGGAACCAGATCGAGACGCCTTCTCGATAGTTGTACTCGCCCACCACCTGGGAGCCGGTGTTGACCAGGCCCAAGACGATCACCAGGCCGAGGAGGAGGTACATCACCTTGTCCATCCGGCTGGTCGCGCCGAGCACGGCCTTGGTGAACCGCCGCCGATAGACGAGGCCGATGAACCCGACGATCGTCAGGACGCCAGCGATCACTCCGATGGAGATGGCCAGGAAGTGGTACATCCCCTCGGAGATTCCCACCGCGTCCGTCCAGGTCTGCGGGACGCCCAAGCCCATGACGTGGCCGAGGAAGACGGCCAGGATCCCGAAGTGGAACATCGGGTTGGCCCACCGCAGGATGTCCCGCTCGTACATCTGGCTCGATCGGGACGTCCAGCCGAACTTGTCGTACTTGTAGCGCCAGACATGGCCGAGGACGAAGATCGTCAGACAGATGTAGGGGAAGATCAGCCACAGGAACAGGTCCAGATCGCTGTCCATCACACACCTCCGGATATCGGTGCCAACTCTGGCATTCCGTAAGGACCCAGGCCGACCTGCTCCTCGGCGGGCCCTTCATCGATCAGCCGTTGGACGGCTTCTCGATCCTTGCCCTTCAGCGGCGGCAAGGTGGCGCACACGGCTTCCACGGCGCCGGCCCACGGGGAGCCGGTCTCGGTCAGGTGCAGGCGCAGCAACTCGAGACCGGCGCGGTTGTCCAAGAGCATCTTCAGGCCGGCCCGTTGATCGGTGATGGCCGCGAACTCGAGGACGACGCAGAGGTGGTCGGGCAACTGGTCTTCAGTGAGCACGAGGCCCGCCCGGGTGTACACCTGCTTGATCCGGAGCAGGGCGAGACCGCGTTTCCTGGTCTCCCCGTTGGAGAAGTAGGTGAGGAACAGACAGCCGCGTCGACGGTTGTCGAAGGTGTCGACGTAGTCGCTCTCCGAGGCCTGGAGCGGTTGTCTGCGCAGGTGATCGATGGTCGCCTGAAGCCCGGCACCGAGCTTGGCGGGTAGGGAGGCGGCCACCTCGGTGAGGAG
>JBDTAU010000272.1:0-3080 GCA_039924465.1 Dermatophilaceae bacterium | reverse complement strand
AGCAGGAACGACCGCCATGGGAGGGACCGGGGAGGGCACCACCACCGGCTCGGGTGGGAGTTGACGCACCGCGGTGATCCCGTGCAGCACCGACACCCGCAGCGATGGCGGTGGCGCAAACTCAGTCGCACCGCTGAGCTCGGCTGCCGTTTCGGTCATCGCTGCGACCTCGGTCTGGCAGTCGACGCAACTGGCCAAATGCCGTTCGAACCTGGCCCGTTCGACGTCGTCAAGGGCATTGACGGCGTAGGCGCCGGACAGGGCGTGGATGTCGTCGTTCATGAACTCACCCCCAACGTGGCTCGAAGCCGGATGAGCCCGTCTCGGATGCGCGTCTTGGCAGTGCCGAGTGGCAGGCCGAGCATGGACGCCACCTCCGTATGGGTGTAACCGGATAGATAGGACAACGTGAGGGCCTCACGTTGGGCTGTAGTCAGGGTTTCCAGGGCTTGGTGCACCCGCTCGGCATCGAGCCGCTGCCCCACGGCCTCGGACGTCGAGTCGTGCTCAACGTCGTGGGTGGCCGCCCCGTAGTTCTCATCCCGCCCACGGGACGCCTCCGACGATCGGACCCGGTCCACCGCCTTGCGGTGCGCGATGGTCAACATCCACGACAGAGCGCTGCCCTTGGCCGGGTCGAACCGGGTGCAGTGCCGCCAGATCTCGAGGAAGACCTCCTGGGCCACCTCTTCGGACTGGGCGGGGTCTCGAACGACCCTTCGGACCAGTCCGTAGAGCCGTGGTGAGACCGCGTCATAGAGTTGGGCGAAGGCGGCTTCGTCACCGCCTGCCGACCGGTGCAACAGCAGGCTCAGGTCGCTGGCCGTGCTGGCCCCGAGTGCTGCTTCGGTGGTCCCGTCCGGTGGGTCATCACCGGACGGGACCACCGAGAAGCGCGACATGGGTCTCATTGTCACCCATGAGCGCCCTGCGGCGCGCGTGCTGTCAGGGCATGAGCACGGAATCGATGATGTAGACCGTCGCGTTGGCGGTGGGGACGTTGCCACAGAGGACATTGGCCTTGTCCTTGCCGACGGTGAAGCTCTCGCCCGAGCCAGCGACGGTGATCTCGGTCCCGGCAAGCGTCTTGTGGGTGCCCGCGAGCTGGTCCGGGCCGAGTCGCCCGGCCACGACGTGATTGGTCAGGAGCTTGGTCAGGGCCGGCTTGTCAGCAAGCACGCCCTTGAGCGTGTCGGCCGGGATCTTGGCGAACGCGTCGTTGGTCGGCGCGAAGACGGTGATCTCGGGTGCCGAGTTGAGGGTGTCGACCAGGCCTGCTGCCTTGACCGCGGTGACGAGGGTGGACAGCAGCGGGTTGTTGCTGGCGGCGGTCGCGACCGGGTCGGTGGCCATGCCGTTGAACGAGCCCTTGCCGTCCTTCGGGACCGCTCCACAGGCCGGGCCGAAAACCTGGGACATCGGGTCGGCGGTGGCGGACCCGCTCATCGTTTCCGACGGGGTGGGGGTGCTCCCCATGGCCTCAGTGGTCGTTGAGCTGGCTGCGCCGGCGGCCGGGGTGGGCGCCGCGTCGGACGAGCTGCTGCAGGCCGCGAGGCTGAGCGGCAGGGCGATGGCCAGGGCGATGAGGCTGGTGCGTGTCTTCATGTCGAAGCTCCTTGGGTGTGGTGGTGCTGGAAAGTTGTTGGTCATCGGTGGTTCGGATCAGGCATGCATTCGGATTGGGGTGAGGTCAAAGAAGTTTCACGTTGATTTGGGCCTGGGTCAGGAGACGGTCACGACGATGTCCTGGATGCCGCTGGAGCCGCCCGGGAAGGGGGTGGCCCGCTTCTCGAGTTGGACTGCTCCCGTCAGATCGGTGGCGCGCACCGACAGGTGGTGCAGCCCCACGGTGGCGTCCCACGGCAGGTACCACTGGCGCCACGAGTCCACGCCGATGTCCGGGCCGAGCCGCGCCGGCTGCCACGGACCGTCGTCCACCCTGACCTCGACGGAGCCGACCCCGCGGTGTTGGGCCCACGCCACCCCGCCGATCGCGACGCGGCCGGCGGAGATGGTCGACAGCGGCGCAGGGGTGTCGATCCGGGCGCTCGTCTTGATGGGGGCATCCGTCACCCACTGCCGCTTGGTCCAATAAGCCTGCTCGGCGGCATACGTCGTCAGGGTGAGGCGAGTGAGCCACTTGGTCGCGCCCACGAAGCCGTAGAGGCCGGGAGTCACGAGGCGCGCCGGGAAGCCGTGGACGTCGGTGAGCGACTGGCCATTCATGCCGATGGCCACCATCGCGTCGCGGCCATCACGCACCGCGGCCAATGGCGTGCTGATGGTGAAGCCGTCGACGGCGGTGCTGAGCACTTGATCGGGCCGCCCCCTCACCCCGGCCCGATCAAGCAGATCGGTGAGCCTGACGCCGAGCCAGCGGGCTGAGCCGACATAGGCGCCGCCGACCTCGTTGGAGACGCAGGTCAGGGTGATGTCGCGCTCGATCAGCGGGAGCGCGGACAACTCCGCGAAGGTCAGGCTGAAGGGGGTGTCGACCATCCCGTCGATCTCGAGACGCCAGGAGTCGAGGTCGACCTGGGGGACGGCGAGGTTGGTGTCGACGCGGTAGAACTTCGTGGCGGGAGTCTGCAGGGCGGAGACGCCGGGCACTGTCATCTCGAGACCGACGGGCAGGGGCGGCGCCGGGCTCGCCGGAGGGGGCAGCACGAGGCGGCGTGCCGCGCTCACCCCGGCTCGCACCTGACCAGCCGCGAGCGCGAGTGCTGAGATCACGGCGACGCCCAGCGTGCCGCCGACGAAGCCGCGGCGTGAGGGGCCCTGCCGTGCTTCCCCGGTATCGGACCGGGCGACCGGAGAAGCGCCGTCGGCCAGCCGGGCGAGGCCGAGCAGGACAGCGACACCCACGATGAGCGCCGCGAGGGCTGGAACGAGGTCGGCGGGGCGCGCGGTGGGCCGGGTCATCGCGGCGAGCCCGGCCAGGCCGACGAGGACAGCGATGATGCCAGCGCCGACCCGACGTCGTCGCGCGGCGATCAGGCCGGCCACCGCGGCCAGACCCAGGGTCACGAGCAGGACGGAACCCTGCAGGACTGCCTTGTCCGACGTGCCGAAGTGCGCGA
>JBDTAU010000271.1:0-4451 GCA_039924465.1 Dermatophilaceae bacterium | reverse complement strand
TCACCATCGCTGAGAGGGTGGTCGACGGTGATCAGGTGACGGTGAGTTCAGCATGCATGCCGTCGGTGTAGTGGTTGGGCAGGTTGCAGATCAACTCGTAGTGACCCGGTTTGAGCGTGATCGTGGTCCAGCCCGCCGAGCGGGCCGTGATTCCCTCGCCGACGCCGGGGGCGCAACTGTTGGAGGCCTCGCCCAGACTGCCGGCCTCGGCCACCATGCCGTCAGCGCCCGCGATCCGCTGCCCCGCGGATGCTCCTTGGGGCAGCGGCATGATCACCAGTTCGTGGGTGCGCCACCCCATGTTCTCCGCGATCAGGCTCACCGGTCCCGCGGGAACCGATGTGGGTGTGGCCCGAAGCATCATCTGTGCGCCCATCGGCGCGGTGCCACCCATCATCTGGGTCATCCCCATGTCGCCCAGCACGACGGTGACCAGCGTGCCCGGTAGCGAGGCAGGTGCGCCGCAGGACACCTGCGAGAGGTGATACTGACCGCCCGATCCGCCGCCCATCATTCCGGTCGAGATACCGGGCCCAGGCGTCCCGGCACCCATCATCCCGGACGGACCGATACTGGTGGTGCTGCACGAGGCAAGAGCCAGCGCCGCTGCGGCCACGAGCGCGCCAACACGTCCACGTTGAAGACCACGGCGCAGCATCGGGTTCAGTCCCATGACTCTCACGGTACGCGCAGTTCTTGTCGGCGGATGAGACACTGACTTCCACGCCGCAACCCTCCTCGCGCGTTGCGCTTTCGTGGTCGCAACCACCGGCGACCATTCCTGGAACGAGCGGTTGGCGGACGATCTGTATGTCTAGGTCAGGCGCACTCGTGCTTGGGGCCGGTAGCTATAGGTAGAGGTTGAAACACCTCGCCGTGGCCAGCTGAGTCGGTGAAGACGACCTTGGCACCGACGCGGTCGATCCGTCCGTGTTGAACGGGTTGGCCCAGCCCGACGGCCGGTTCCCGTGGCCATCGTCGAGTCTGCCGCCGACCCGCTCCCACCAGTCGCCGCCCAGGTGCCCCGGATGTGTCCTTCGCGTCTGTTGACGTTGTCTTTCGTGGTTTTTGTGGAGTCGAGGATGCTGACGTTGTGCTGCTTACCGGCTCGGATGCGGACGGACGGCGCGGTCCTAGGCACCCTGACGCGGTGGGTCATCTAGGACGGCGGGGGGCGTGGTCAACGGCCGAGTCCAGCTTCGCGTGCGTGCGATCGAGGCCGTGCGGTCGGTGACGCCGAGCCGCCGAGGGATCACGGTCAGGTAGTTGCGCACGGACTTCTCGCTCAGGTGCAGGGTGCGGGCGATCTGGGCGATGGGTGCGCCGGCGGCGAGCTGGTCAAGGATGGAGCGTTCGCGGTCGCTGAGTTCGGGCAGCGGGGGCTCCACGGCCCTGTCTTGGGGTGTAGGAGGAGCCGTGCTCGTTCTGCCACGCTCGCTCCGAAGAGCAGCTCGCCCCGGGCGGCTGCTTGGATGACGTGGAGCAACTCCTCCTGCTCGGCGTCCTTGAGTACGTAGCCGACCGCTCCAGCGCGGATGGCGGTAGCCAGCACCTCGCTGTCGTTGATCATGGTGAGCATCACGATCGCGACCTCGGGTGCGGCGGCGCGAATGCGGCCGACGGTCGACGAGAGCTGGGCCCGGTCCGGGGACCCGGCCCAGCGGCATACAGGAATCCATTGCTGGTGTCGAGGCGCCGCCGCCCCGACTTCGCGTCGCTGCACCGACGGGCGGGGCTGCATCGAATCGTCGACCGAATCGTCGACCCCATGAGCCCGATGGTTCCGCTCAGCCGTGGACCAGGACATACGGCGCAGGCATCTCTGGCCAGCTCGGCTCCGTGATCGGCGCTGCGATCGGGCGACATGTCCCGTCGAGGCGGCAGGCCACCATTCCGATCTGGGGGCCGTCTTGACGAAGCAGGGTCAGGACGAGTTCCTGATGGGCGAGCGAGTACTGGGCGTCGACGACGCTTTGCCCGGCTGGAGTCGTCACGGCCAGGCTGGTGCCAGTGTCGGGGATCGTCACGGTCGCGGTGACCGCGCCGGGTTTGGGGTTGCTGTCGATGCCGATGACCGTCGCGCCGTCATAGCCGAGCTCATAGACCGGCATCGTGCCGCAACCGATCTCGAGCGAGCCTCCGTCGCTGGAACGGACGATCTCCCAGCACGTATCTGTGCCCTCGCTTCCGTGCTGGAGCAGCGCCCGACCTGTCGTGTCATTGGCCGCGATCATGTAGCGTTCGCTCCACGTCGTGACCGTGCCTGTGGCCGTGTTCCAAGCCGTAGTCGGACCGTGGTCGTAGGGGGTGAGAAACACCGTCGTGCCACGGAAGCCCGCAACCATCTGGTTGCCCGCTGCGGGGATGGACTTCAGTTGCGTGCCTGAGGCGTCATAGAGACGCACGGTCGAGGTTTGCGGGTCGACGAGTGCGAATCGGTCCCCGCTCTTGTTTGCTGAGGCGAAGCCAAGCGGGAGGTGGGCCAGGACGCGCCCCGAGCGATCCTGCACGTAGGCGTGCTGTTCGGGCCCGAGGGTGTTGATCGTGATGTAGAGGTTGCCGCCGGCCAGGGCGAGGGCGGCCGTGGCTCCTCGCGACTCAGCGATGTGTCGGGTGCCGGAGGAGCCGTGGTAGGTGCCCTGGGCGAGGTAGGGAACGATGACTTCTGGCCGAGAGACGGGGCCAAGGGCTGCCCGGCCGGTGTGTGAGCCACCGACGGTGACTGGCGCGGTGCCGGCTCCCTGGGTGGTGCCCCGAGTGGGGAGGGATGTCCCGGTGGTAGGGGTGGGCGACGCCGTGGCCGGTGCCGTGATCTTGCCTGGGATCGCCGCGGTGGTCGGCGTGGTCGGCGTGGTCGGAGCGGTCGAGAAAGTCGGCGACTGGCTTGACGATCGGCTCGTCACCTGCGAGTGGGCCGGGGTGATGGGCACGGGGTCGCCCGGGCGCCCGACCTGCCATGCGACCGGCACGGCGATCGCGATCGCGGCGGCAACCCCAGCGACGGTGAGTCCCCGCTGGCGGCGGCGGATCACGGTCGCTTCCCGCATCGCCGCGAAGGCGAGGTCCGGCTGATCGGTGGGCATCGTCGCGGCCATCCGTCCCAGGGAGGCCCCGATGTCACCATCGCCGGGACCAGTGGGTGGGGATATCTGGGTGGGGCTCATGCCGAAACCTCCTGAAGACGAATGCGCAGCGCAGCGAGCGCGCGATGGGTGTTGCTCTTGACCGTGCCGATGGAGCAGCCGAGCACGTCAGCGGTCTCGGCCTCGGAGAGTTGCTCGTAGTAGCGCAACACGACCGCTGCGCGTTGTTTGACCGGCAACGACGTGACGACGGACCACAGCTCGGCGTCATGGCCTGCCTGCCCTTCCGTTTCCACGAGTTGACCGGCGATGTGATCAATGAGTGGGCTGCTCGTGACTTCACGTCGGCGCCACGGTCGACGCCAGGCGCTGGCCTGTTCGTTGACCATGATCCGCCGCACGTAGGCCGTGCGGGCCGGGGCCTGCACGACATCCCACTTGAGGTAGAGCTTGGCCAACGTGGTCTGCACGAGATCCTGCGCGGCATGCGGCTCGCCGGTGAGCAGGTAGCCGTAGCGGAGCAAGCCGGCCTGCCGTGCCTGAACCCACTCGACGAAGTCTGCGTCAGCCGCGTCCTTCACGTCTCCCGCGTCGTGTCCCATTGCTCCCCCTCATTGGCGTGCTCTGACGTCCCAAGACGCAGCGTGCGTTCCAAAGGTTGCATTGCAGCGAGCCGGGACGGAAGGGCGATGACGTCAGGGGATGCGAGTGCAGGCGCCACCTGAAGACGATCCGCCGGCTCAGCCAGCATCCGTTCGAACGCGCCGGCGGTGGTATTGGTCAACGGTGTTTGAGGCAAGGGAAAAGGTGCTCAGAAGCGCTTGGTGATTTGCTTTGGCGTCGTGGCGGAGGACTGGTGGGGTTCGGCAGCGAGAGGCGCTCTATCCAACCCCTTCTGGCTGGGCCTTCCACCCCCCTCGGAGGCCCGTTCCCTCAGGGGTCTCCCGCGCTCTTGACGCCGACGGTAGAGCCCGGGTTGATCACCACGCCGCCGAGAACGTCCTCCCCTGAACGTCGTCGACCCCCCGCACCCTCCGCAACCAAGGTGTCGCTCAAGAGCGAGCGAGGAGAGGTGCCACAGCAGTCTGCTTGGGCAGCGTTGGCTGATGAGGGCGGCCAGCACCTGATCCCGGCGGGCGGGAAACCAGTCCGGCCCGAGGTAGCCGGCCAGTTCCAAGTGCCACTCAGATCCCGGGTTGGCGGCGTCTGACGGTCCCGTCAGGGTGTGTCCGACGAACGGTGTTTCTGGCGTTTATTTCTTAGAGGTTCTCCGCGGCCGGCATGCGGTCTGCGAAGGTGATGGCGAACGCGTTCAGTGCGGGCTTCCACCGCATGGTCCATCGTGCCTGTCCGGTGCCCTTGGGGTCC
>JBDTAU010000270.1:0-2717 GCA_039924465.1 Dermatophilaceae bacterium | reverse complement strand
GTAGGCCATCGTGGCCATGGCGAGGTCGGCCGCGCCGCCGACGATGCTGGAGTCGGACAGGGCCACGGCACCCAGCACGCGGGCGCTGGTGAACCGGGCTGCCTCTGGCTCGTCCAGGACGTCGACGGCGGAGCGCAGCTGGGCCTCGGTCACAGGCGCTGCGTCCTGCCAGCGCCGCAACTCCGCGACGATCTCCGGTCGCCGTGCATGGACGCGGGCGAGCTCCGACTCCCAGCTCACGCGAGCCTCGGCGCCACGCTGTGCGAATGGCTCCCACGACTCGGCCACGTCCGCCGGCACGCTGAACGGTTCCGCGAAGTCGCTACCGAATGAGTCCTTGATCTTCCGTACTTCTGGCTCGGCGAGCGCTCCGCTATGGATCTTGGGCTGTCCGGCGAACGACGACCCGAACCCGATTGTCGTCCTTACCCGAATGAGCGACGGCTTGTCGGTCGTGTCGATCGCCTTCTGCAGGGCGCGCGCGAGCGCCTCGACATCGTTGCCGTCGATCTGCTCCGAGACGTCCCAGCCGTACTCCCGAAGGGAACCGCACACCGCGTCGGCGCTGTGGGTGATCGACGCGTGACCGTCGATTACGACATCGTTGTCGTCATACAGCGCGATCAGCTTACCGAGCCGCAGCACGCCCGCGAGGGCGGTCGCCTCCAGCGCGATGCCCTCCATGAGGTCGCCGTCGGAGACGAGCACGAAGGTGCGATGGTCGATGATCGTACCGGCATCGGTGTTCAGCCGCTCCGCCGCCATCGTCTCGGCAATCGCCATTCCGACCGCGTTGGCGATGCCCTGACCGAGCGGCCCGGTCGTCGCGTCGACTCCAGGGGCGAGGCCGGACTCCGGATGGCCGGGGGTGATGCTGCTCCATTGCCGGAAGGTGCGCAAGTCGTCGAGACCGATGCCGTAGCCGGCGAGATGCAGGGTGGCGTAAAGCAGTGCGGAGCCGTGGCCGGCCGACAGCACGAAACGGTCCCGATTGATCCAATTCGGATGCCCGGGGTCGGAGATGAGAAACCTGCTGTACAGCGTGTGCAGGATGGGTGCGGCACCGAGCGGGAGGCCTATATGGCCGCTGTTGGCGGCTTGCACCTGATCCAGGGACAGGCTCCTCAAGGTTGACACAGAGCGGGCGTCCGCAATCGTGGCATCCGCAATCATGGTGGAAGGACCGGTCATGGCACACTCGCTTTCGTGGGAGTCGCCTGCGACCGGAAGGCCTCAGGGTTTGCGTCGGAACCAACTTATGACATCATAACGTCAGGACAAAGTATCCTGGTAAGACCCACCACGGTAAGGGACCCCATGGCGAAGCTCGACTTCGATCGGCTCCGGGCCGATCGGGCCGAACGACCGGAGCTGGTTGCGCACAGGCTGCGTTCGCGGCGCCGGCGGCCGCTCCTGGTTGGCGACGGCAAGCTGATGATCATCGCGGCCGACCACACCGCCAGAGGCGTTTCGCGGACCGGCTCCCGCGCCGAGGACATGCTGAACCGCTATGACCTGCTGGAGCGGCTGAGCCTCGCGCTGTCCCGGCCAGGAGTGGACGGGGTGCTGGCGACACCGGACATCCTGGACGACCTGGCACTCCTCGGCGCGCTCGACGGCAAGGTGGTCCTGGGGACGGTCAACCGCGCCGGACTTGCGAACTCCTCTTTCGAACTCGATGATCGTCTGACTTCCTACGACGCAGCGTCGATTGTGCGCTCTCGTCTGGACGGCGCGAAGTTGCTCGTGCGGCTCTGTCTCAACGACGACCGCACCGCCGGAATGCTCGCCGCCGCCGCCCGCATCGTGGACGAGATGGCGGCCGCCCAGGTGCCGATATTGCTAGAGCCGTTCCTCAGCCGATGGGAGAACGGGTTATTGGTGAACGACCTCGGTACTGAGTCGGTCAGTCAGGCGATTGCGATCGTCAGCGCGCTTGGTGGCACCTCGGCGTACTCCTGGCTCAAGATCCCAGTGGTGCTGGATATGGAGCGGGTGATGTCCTCGACCACCCTGCCGTGCCTGCTGCTCGGCGGCGACTCAAAACGCCACCCCGACGCGACGTACGACTCGTGGTCGCGGGCGCTCGCGTTGCCCGGGGTGCGCGGGCTGGTCGTCGGGCGCAGCCTGCTCTACCCGGACGATGGCGATGTCGCCGTACACGTCGACATCGCGGCCGGGCTCGTGCATGGCCCACACCTGCATGACACAACTACTGCATCGCACCCCCACTGAATCGAGGAAATGATGGCCGACAATTCAACTAACTCGAGTGCTCGTGGCGCTTGGACGTTTTCGCCGGGCGACCTGGCCAAGGACGGCTGGGAGAGCGTCGTCGACGGCTCCATCGACGGTTGGGAACACACCGGGCTCCGGGTGGCGAACCTCGAGGCAGAACAGACCCTGACACTGCCCGACGCTCCCGTGGAGCGGATCGTCATTCCGCTCGTTGGATCCTTTACCGTCTCCTATCGCGAATCGGGCGCAGAGCCGGTGGTCCAGACCCTGGAAGGTCGTCGTTCCGTCTTTCATGGGCCGAGTGACGTGCTTTACCTCGGGGCCTCCTGTGAAGCGAGGATCGAGGGTAGTGGCAGGTTCGCTGTCGCCGAGGCGCCCACGAGCGAGGTGCTGCCTGCGGTGTATGTTCCGCGTGAGTCGGTCGCGATCGAACTGCGCGGTTCCGGCCGCAACAGTCGCCAGGTGCACAACTTCGGTAC
>JBDTAU010000269.1:0-3306 GCA_039924465.1 Dermatophilaceae bacterium | reverse complement strand
CCGCTCGCGCCGCCGTCGAGGACCCGGGAGAAGGCCGCCAGGTCGCTGGCCAGCACGCAGGCCCGGGCCGACATCGCCTCGATGAGGATGATCCCGAAGCTCTCCCCTCCGGTGTTGGGCGCCACATACACGTCGACCGAGGCGAGCAGCGCGGCCTTGTCCACGTCGGTGACGGCGCCGAGGAACTCGCACCGGTCCGCGATCTCGCGGGGCATCTTGGACCTGACCTCGGCGACGTCGCCCGGTCCTGCGACGAGGATGCGTAGCCCCGGGACCTGCCGCAGGACGTCGGGCAGGGCCGCGGTCAGCACGGGCAGGCCCTTGCGCGGCTCCCCCATCCGTCCGAGGAAGGCGATGGTGGGGTGCTCGGGAGTCCCGACCCAGTCCGGGTTGGGCTGCGCCGAGGCGAACCGGTCGACGTAGACCCCGTTGGGGATGACGACGGCGTCGCCGCCGACGTGGGTGGTGACGGTGCGGCGGGCATCCTCGCTGACGGCGATCCGGCCCGCGATCTTCTCCAGGCCCGGGCGCACCAGTGGATAGACGGTCTGCATGGTGCGGGACCGGATGATCGAGGTGTGGAAGGTGGCGACGATGGGGCCTTCCGCGGCCATCATCGCCAGGATGCTGATGCTCGGCGTGATCGGCTCGTGCAGGTGCAGCACATCGAACTTGCCGTGGTCGAGCCAGCGATTGACCTTGGCTGCGGTCACCGGACCGAAGTTGAGCCGGGCGACCGAGCCGTTGTAGCGCACCGAGGTGGCCTGGCCCGCCGAGACGACGTAGTCCGGCAGTGCGGTCTCGCTGTCGGCCGGGGCCAGGACGGAGACCGAGTGGCCCTCACCGATGAGGTGCTCGGCTAGGTCGCGGACATGGAACTGCACCCCGCCCGGCACGTCGAAGCTGTAGGGGCAGACGATGCCGACTCTCACGCCGCACCGCCGGCGAGTGCCGGGTCGAGGTCCTCGACGAAGATGCGCTGGAGCATGTGCCAGTTGGACGTGTGTTCCTTGATCGTCCCGGCGAGGTGATCGGCGCACTGCTGGGTCAGGTCCTGCGCCTTGGCCGCGGTGGTGCCACCGACCCGGGGCGTCAGGGCCGGGCCCATCTCGATGACCGTGCGGTAGCCGCCGAGTCCGGCGCCCTTCGGGGCCCGCTCGTAGTGGATCGCGGCAGGGTAGAGGGGCGCCCCGGTCATCAGGGACAGGACCGCGGGGCCCTTGGCCATCTTCGCCCGGTGCCCGAGGAGGTCGACCTCGAGGCCGCCATGGGTCAGGTCGCGGTCGCTGGCCAGCGCAATCATCCGACCCCCGTCCCGAGCAGCACGCAGCAGGCCGGCGAAGGGGTCCTCGCCCCCGGTGAGCGGGAGGATGTCCATGTTGATGCTGTTGCGGAAGGCGACGAACTCCTGGAAGACCTCCTCGGGCTTCAGGCGCTCCGCGACCGTCGTCACCGGCGCGAGGTGGGTGGCGGACCACGCCGCAGCCATGTCGAAGTTGCCGAGGTGGCCGACGAAGGCGATCGCCGACCGGCCCTCGGCACAGTCCCGGGCCGGGGCCTCGGTCCCGGTCGCCCGGACGGCGCCGTCGATCTGGCTCTGGGTCAGGGACGGAAGTCGGAACGCCTCGCAGTAGTAGCGCATGTAGGAGCGCATCCCGGCGTGCACGAGCGCGTCCAGCTCACGAGCGCCCAGCTCGGGACGGACCCGGGCATAGTTGGCGCGCAGCCGCTTGACGCCCTTGCCGCCGCGCAGGTAGGCGGTGTCGGCGATCCGGTTGAACAAGCCGTAGGCCGCGGGCTCGGGCAGCGCCCTCAGGGCTGACCACCCGATCTTGAACCCCATGACGCTCACGGTGTCCCTGGCCCGGCTCACGGCCGAGGCGGACCCGAAGTGGAGGCTCCCGATCACGGGGCGACCTCGCCGGCGTCGATGGCCTGGCGCCGGACGGTGAGCATCCGTTGCAGGACCGTGACGAGACTGGCGAGGGCGAGCAGCCCCAGCACGACCCCGAGCAGCACGGTCGAGCCCAGCACGTCGGCGAAGAAGGCCGCGGCGAGCACCGCCACGAGGCGGTCGGCTCGCTCAGCGATACCGACGTTGGCCGTGAAGCCGAGCCCCTCGGCGCGGGCCCGGGCATAGGAGACGACCATGCCGAGGATGAGGCAGGCCAGGGCGAGCCCGGCCATGACGAGGTTGGCTCCCCTCCCGGCGTAGTAGATGACCAGACCACCGAAGATCGCGGCATCACCGACCCGGTCCAGCGTCGAGTCGAGGAAGGCACCCCACTTGCTCGACCGCCCGGACGAGCGGGCCATGATCCCGTCCACCGTGTCGGAGAAGACGAAGGCGACGATGACCAGGACGCCGATCCACAACTTGCCCTGCGGGAAGAAGATCAGGGCCCCGGCGCTGACGCCAAGGGTCCCGACGACGGTGACGATGTCGGGGCTGATGCCCAGCTTGAGCAGCAGTCGCGCGATGGGGGTCAGCAGCGTGGTGATCGTGGCGCGCAGGAGTCGATTGAGCATGGTGGCTCCAGACTACTGAACACCCGACGTCACTTTGGCCACGCCTTGACAAGCATGGCCCGCGTGTCTTCGAGCAGCACGGGCAGCGCCTTGGTCTGGCCGATGATCGGCAGGAAGTTGGAGTCGCCGGCCCAGCGTGGGACGATGTGCTGGTGCAGGTGGGCGGCGACCCCGGCCCCGGCGACGGCGCCCTGGTTCATGCCCAGGTTGAAGCCGTGGGGCACGGATGCCGCCTGAAGGGCCCGGATCGCCTGCTTGGTCAGGAGCGCGAACTCCTGCGTCTCCTCGTCATTGAGGTCGATGTAGAGGGAGACGTGCCGGTAGGGGCAGACGAGCACGTGACCCGGGTTGTAGGGGAACAGGTTCAGCACCACGTAACAGTGCGTGCCCCGCTTGACGATCAGTCCCTCGGCGTCGTCCTTGTGCGGAGCCGCGCAGAAGGGGCAGCCATGGCCTGCCTCACTGGTCGGTTTGTCGCCGACGATGTAGGCCATCCGGTGCGGGGTCCACAGTCGCTCGAAACCGTCATCGACCCCGACGAAGTCATGCTCGGTCTCTCGCGCGGTGCCGCTGTCCTGCTCCGTCATGCTCGAAATCCTAGAGTGTCGCTTCCCGGGCCCGGCGCCTCGACCGGGTCTGGGACATCCCGCGTGTCGGTCCGGTGATCGGGGGCAGCCTTCCGCTTCAATGAACGTGGCCCTGCGATGTGTGAGATCGCAGGGCCCATTCCCTTGTCCGACCGGTGTCGGCAGCAACCAACGGCTCTCGCTCTCGAAC
>JBDTAU010000268.1:0-4165 GCA_039924465.1 Dermatophilaceae bacterium | reverse complement strand
GGGCGGTGCCGTCCCACCCGACGAAGACCGTGGTGCCGGCCTTGGCCTCCGCGTGGGCGCGCAGCACGGGGTCGACGGTGTCGAACAGGGCCGCCTTGCCGACGGTCACCTCGGTGTCCTTGATCCGGGCGGTGGCCCCCTCGCCAGGATTCGTGGCGAAGTCGGTGATCCGCGGCAGACGCAACTTGGCAACCTGGGACGCGGTGACGATGGCCCGGGCGATCGGGTGCTCGCTGCCCTGCTCGACGGCCGCCGCAGCGGTCAGCACCGACTCCTTTGAGAGCTTCCCGCGGACCTCGATGCTCTTGAGGGACAGGTCCCCGGTCGTGACCGTGCCCGTCTTGTCCAGCAGGATCGTGTCCACCCGCCGGGTGTCCTCGAGGACCTGCGGGCCCTTGATGAGGGTCCCGAGCTGGGCCCCACGACCGGTCCCGACGAGCAACGCCATCGGGGTCGCTAGCCCCAGGGCGCACGGGCACGCGATGATCAGCACGGTCACCGCCACGGCGAGCGAGCGGGACAGGTCGTGACCGGTGGCCAGCCACGTCACGAAGGTGACGAGTGCGATGACCAGGACGATCGGGACGAAGACCGCTGAGACCCGGTCGGCGAGCCGTTGCACGTCGGCCTTGCCGGTCTGGGCGCTCTCCACGAGGCGTTGGATGCCGGCGAGCATCGTGTCGGCGCCGACCTTCTTGGCCTCGACGATGAGTCGACCGGTCGCGTTGATGGAGCCACCGATGACCAGGTCGCCCGCCGTCACGTCGACGGGGGTCGACTCGCCGGTCACGAGGCTCGCGTCGATCGCGCTGCCGCCCTCGAGCACGATTCCGTCCGTGGCGACGGTCTCGCCGGGCCGGACGACGAACTGATCGCCCACGGCCAGTCGCTCGATGGGGATCCGTGTCTCTCCGGTGATCCGGGTCCGTGGGTCGATCCGGAGAATCGCCACGTCCTTGGCCCCGAGGTCGAGCAGCGAGCGCACGGCGTCCCGACCCGAGTCCTTGGCGCGTGCCTCGAGGAAGCGTCCGAGGAGCAGGAAGGTCGTCACGACGGCGGCGACCTCGAAGTAGAGGTGCGTCCCGCCGGACAGCAACTCGACGATCGAGTAGCCGTAGGCGGCGAGGACGCCGATGGACACGAGGGTGTCCATCGTCGAGGCGAGGTGCTTCGCGTTGACGTAGGCAGCGCGGTGGAAGGGCCAGGCACACCACGCCACGACCGGCGTGGCGAGGAGGAACTCGAGCCAGGGACCCGCCGAGAAGGACGGCAGGACCATGGCGATGAAGAAGACCGGGACCGTGAGGATCGCGGCGACGATCAAGCGTCGGCGCAGGATGCCCTGGGCCGAGGTGTGGTCGCGGTGCTCGTCCGGTCCGGTGTCTGCCGATCCGGCATCGTGGCCGGCTCCGGTGTCGGAACCGGTGTCAGGACCCTGGACAGGGCGCGTGGCCGCGTCCACAGCCGCGGCGGCGCCGGGGGAGCGGTCCGTGGCCGACATCGTGGCTGGCGTCGAGGACGGGGCTGCGGACCGGGCTGTGGGTGGTGTGACCCCGGCTCGCCGCATCGCCTGGGTGCGGAGGGTCCCCAGCAGGGCGCCTGCTTCCGGCTTGGCGCTGGCAGGGCTCGGCGGCATACGGGACTCGGACTTGGTGCTCCCGGAGAGGACCCGCGCACCGTAGCCGGTGGCCTCGATCTGTTGGAGGATCTGCGCCACGGTGACCGGCGCGGCGAAGGAGACGCTCGCCTTCTCCGTCGCGAGGTTGACCACCGCGGACTCGATCCCGTCGATCTTTCCGAGCTTGCGTTCGATCCGGGCCGAGCACGAGGCGCACGTCATCCCGGTGATCGCGAGGCGGACCTCCTCCGCCTGTGGCGTGACGCTCATCGGAGGCTGTAGCCCGCCTCGGCCACGGCCGCCGAGACTGCGGCGGGGTCGAGGGGGGTGTCGCTGGAGATGGTCACGGGGGAGTCCTCGCCCGCGTGCAGGTCGACCGAGACCTCCCTGACGCCCGGGATGGCCGAGAGTTCCTCGGTCACCGAGGACGAGCAGTGCTGGCAGGTCATGCCGGTCACGATGATGGTGGTCGTCTCACTCATGTCTGGGATCTCCTCGGGTTAACTCTTGATGAGGCGAGCGATGGCATCGGCCGCCTCCCTGACCTTGGCCTGGGCGGCCTCGTCCGACTCGCGCGCGGCGTCGACGACGCAGTGCGAGATGTGGTCCTCGAGCAGGCCGAGGCTCACGGCGTGCAGGGCTTTGGTGATGGCGCTGACCTGGGTCAGGATATCGATGCAGTAGATGTCGGAATCGACCATCCGTTGCACGCCGCGGACCTGTCCCTCGATCCGCCGCAGCCGCTTCTGGTAGTCGTCCTTGCTTCCGCTGTAACCAGGCATTTCGCCTCCTTCGTCGCCCCTACCCTATACCCCTATGGGGTATTCAACGTGACACGGAACTCGGCGGCACGACGTCCGGGGTCCGGGGCCCGGGCCTTCGTTCGCGGTGACCTGACCGTGGCTCCCACATCAGCGCGCGACTCGACCTGGGTCAGGTGAGGTAGTCGTCGACGAGGTGGCTCGCGAGGGCCGTGTAGGTCTGCGGGGTCAGCGCCAGGAAACGTGCCTCGACGTCGGCCGGCAGCCCGAGCCCGCGGACGAACTCGCGTAGGTCGTCGCCATCGATGCGCCGGCCCCGGGTCAGCTCCTTGAGCCGCTCGTAGGGCTCCTCCATGCCGGGGACCCCCTGCGCGCCGAGGGCCCGCATCGCGGACTGGATCGGCTCCCCGAGCACCTCCCAGTTGGCCTCGAGGTCCGCTGCCATCCGCTCAGGGACGGCGTCGAGCCCGGCGAGGCCGCGCGCAGCGTTGTCGAGGGCGAGCAGACTGTGGCCGAACGCGGTCCCGATGTTGCGCTGCATCGAGCTGTCGGTCAGGTCGCGTTGGAGCCGGCTCTGCACCAGCGTCGCGGCGAGGACGTCGAGCAGCGCGTTGGACACCTCGAGGTTGGCCTCTGCGTTCTCGAAGCGGATCGGGTTGACCTTGTGCGGCATCGTGCTCGACCCGACGGTCCCCTGCCCGCGGACCTGCGCGAAGTAGCCCAGCGAGATGTAGGTCCACACGTCGGTGCAGAGGTTGTGCAGGATCCGGTTGAAGCGGGCGATGTCGGCATAGAGCTCGGCCTGCCAGTCGTGACTCTCGATCTGGGTCGTGAGCGGGTTCCACTGCAGCCCAAGACCTTCGACGAAGTCGCGGGACACGGCCGGCCAGTCGACGTCGGGCAGGGCGAGCGCGTGGGCGCCGTAGGTCCCGGTCGCGCCGTTGAACTTGCCGAGGTACTCCTGCCGCTCGACCCGACGCAACTGACGTCCGAGGCGGTGCGCGAGCACGGCGAGCTCCTTGCCCATCGTCGTGGGCGTCGCCGGCTGGCCGTGGGTGTGGGCGAGGAGTGGCACGTCCTTGAGCTCGCGCGCCATCGCCGCGACCTGGTCGACGAGCGCCTGCGCCCGGGGAAGCCACACCTGGGTCACCGCGCCTTTGACCATGAGGGCGTAGGAGAGGTTGTTGATGTCCTCGCTCGTGCACCCGAAGTGGATCAGCTCGGCCAGGCCACGGTCCTCGTCGGCGGGCGTGATCTGCGCCAGCCGATGCTTGAGGAAGTACTCAACGGCCTTGACGTCGTGCACGGTGACCCGCTCGATCTCAGCGAGCTCGGTGATCGCGTCGGGCCCGAAGTCCTCGACCACCTGACGCAGCGCGGCCTGCTCGGTCTCGGTCAGGGCGCGCACTCCCGGGATGACGTGGTGGGTCGACTGGTGGATCAGCCACTCGATCTCGACGCGCACCCGCGCCCGGTTGAGGGCTGCCTCGGAGAGGTGGTCCACCAGGGGGGCGACAGCGCCGCGGTAGCGGCCGTCGAGGGCGCCGAGGGCGATGGCTGGGGACGCGTCAGCGAGCGAGGACATGAGCTCATCCTTCCAGAGCACGTGGGGGTGGCCGCGACCCGGGCAGCAGGGCCTACCGCGGGCGCCGGAGGCCTTTTCCTTCCGTATGCCGCTCAGCCCGCTCCCAGCCGCAGGTTCAGTTCTCGTCGGGGTTCAGGACGGCGAAGAGCTCACCCTCGGGGCCGGTGAGCACCGCGCCCACCCCGAACGGGCCGTCGTAGG
>JBDTAU010000267.1:0-2703 GCA_039924465.1 Dermatophilaceae bacterium | reverse complement strand
GAGAGCGTCTCGAGGTATTCGAGCGTCCCGGCCACGTCGAGGATCGACTTGACGCCGGCGCAGACGATCAGGACCGGCGTCGAGGCGATCACGCCGAGGTCGGCCGAGACATCAAACGTCGTCGACGCGCCCCGGTGCACGCCACCGAGCCCGCCAGTCGCAAAGACCCGGATCCCCACGAGATTCGCCAGCGCGGACGTCGAGGCGACCGTAGTGGCTCCGCTGCGCCCGAGCGCGGAGGCCACGCCCACGTCGCGCATCGACAGCTTGGCGATCTCCGGGTCGGAGCAGATCCGCTCGACCTCGGCCGGGCCCAGCCCGATGTGCACGACGCCGTCGAGCAGCGCGATCGTCGCGGGGACGGACCCGCCGTCACGGACCGCGCCCTCGATCTGCCCGGCGATCTCGATGTTGTCCGGGTGGGGGAGCCCGTGGGCCAGGATCGTGCTCTCCAGCGCGACGACCCCGCGGCCGGCATCCAGCGCCGCACGCACCTTCTCGTGGACGACGACGGGACCAACCAACGCGGCAGCAGTGCTCGACATGGCGCTCACCCTAGTTCTCCGCGCGAGGTGATCGCAGCCCGCCCCGCGCCGCTCTCGTCACACGGATCGGCGGGGGCACGAGACGCACTCCGTCATCCCCGGCAGCGCATAGATGAAGCAGCACGAGATCCGTCGCTGCTCCGGACCGGTCGGACGCCCCGCCGCGCCGGCGGCGCGCCTCACCGCGGCTGTCCACACGTCCTGCGCGACGCCCCACCGTTGGCGTGAGCTCATCTTCACCTCGGGTGCGAAGTCGCGCACCACGTCCGACACCAGCAGGTCGTATGCCGCTCTCCCCGCAGCGATCGCGGCCGCCCTGCTGGGGCGGGTCGGGTCGCGGAGGGCCTGCTGGGCCGGGTCGGGGAGGGCCTGCTGGGCCGGGTCGGGAAGGGCTTGCTGGGCCGGGTCCGCTGCGTCAGGGCTGCCCCACGCCAGGACGACGCGGGCGGGGTCGAGGACCAGGCGGTGCGGATAGAGGCCGGGCGCCAGCTCGAAGCCCAGCCCGGCGCCGCCGGAGGCCAGCGCCGGCGGACCGAGCTCAGCGGCATACGCCATCGGGATCGCCACCACCTCGCACCACCACTGGAGGACGAAGGCCGCTGCGATGTGGGGCTGGTCGAGCGAGCCCTGCTGCGTGGCCAGCGCCCGGCGCCACGGCGCGAGCGGATCCCCACCGCCGCGGACTCGCTCGACGACGTCCGTGCACCACACGGTCGCCCGGGACGGCACAGGAGTGACCGTGGTGAAGGGCAGCGCGCGATCGATCCGCGCCGCGAGGTCCGAGACATCGAGCGCGGCCGGTCGTGTCTGGCGATGGGCGGGCACCGGGCCATCCTCTCGCTACACTCCGAAGATCGTGACTTCCACCCCGCCCTTCGCCGCGATCGCGCGTGCCGTCTCCGACCTCTCGGACGAGCTCGTGACGATCCGCCGCGACCTGCACCGCCACCCCGAGCTGGGGCGCAGCGAGGTGCGCACCACGGGTGTCGTCGCGGACCGGCTCGAGGCGGTCGGGCTGACGGTGCGACGGCTGCGGGGCAGTGGCCTGGTCGTCGATCTCGGCGCCCCTGAGCCGGCCCGGCGCATCGCCCTGCGGGCTGACCTCGACGCGCTGCCGATCCGGGAGGAGACCTCCCTGCCGTTCGCGTCGTTGACCGAGGGAGTGAGCCACTCCTGTGGACACGACGTGCACACGGTCGCCGCGCTCGGGGCCGCGCTGGCGTTGGCGACGGTGCAGGACTACTTGCGGGACAACGGGATCGGCGCGCGCATCATCTTCCAGCCTGCCGAGGAGGTCATGCCCGGGGGGGCGGAGGACGTGGTCAACCAGGGCGGACTCGACGGGGTCGAACGGATCTTCGCGCTGCACTGCGACCCGGGCCTCGACGTCGGGCAGGTGGGTCTGCGGGTCGGGCCGATCACCGCGGCTGCTGACCTGGTGGAGGTCACGCTGACCGGTCGCGGCGGGCACACGTCGAGACCGCACCTGACCCAGGACCTCACCTATGCGCTGGCCAAGGTCGTCACCGACGTCCCGGGCGCGCTGTCTCGCCGTCTCGACCCGCGCGCGGGGGCGGCGCTCGTGTGGGGCTCGATCCACTCCGGCGGTGCCAACAACGTCATTCCCTCCTCCGGCAAAGTGGCCGGCACGCTGCGGATGCTCGACGCGGAGGCGTGGCACGGCTCCGAGAAGCTCGTGGACGAGTTGGTGCGGGCCGTCGTGTCGCCCTACGGCGTCACCGCCGACGTGTCGATCGTCAAGGGCGTGCCTCCCGTCGTCAACGATTCCGCGTGCATCGAGGCGCTCACGGTGGCGGTCACCGAGGGCGCAGCGCTCGTGGCGCCGATCGCGCAGTCTCTGGGTGGTGAGGACTTCGCGTGGTACCTGACTCGGGTGCCCGGGGCGATGGCCCGACTCGGGACGAGAGTGCCCGGCGGGACGACGTACGACCTGCACCGCGGCGACCTGATCGTCGACGAGGGTGCCATCACCATCGGTGCTCGCACCCTGGCCGGCGCTGTCCTGGCCAGCGTCGTCCCGGCCCTCACCCAGTCCTGACAGTCCTGACACAGTCTCGTCGCAGCCGTTACCCGGGCCGGCTCCAGTCTCGATCCAGTGCAGTTGCAGCCCCGTTCCAGCCTCAGCCCAGCCCAGCCC
>JBDTAU010000266.1:0-7568 GCA_039924465.1 Dermatophilaceae bacterium | reverse complement strand
GGCCGCGGACCTCGTCCCCAGCATCATCCAGGTCACCTGACCCCGGCCCCGCCGACTCGGTCGGGTGCGGCCACGGCCCTCGCCACGGTGCCTGCCAGCGACGTCCCGCTGCTGCCCAGCATCTCTGTTGCCGTGTCCGCCCGGTCGTGCGCCGGTCCCGCTCTCGATTCGGAGGCATTCCCACGCGTCAGCAGACGGTGCTGGCTACAGTGAGAGAGAGCAGCGGAAGGACAACGCAGATGAAGATCGGCATCCCACGCGAGGTCAAGGTCGACGAGGACCGGGTGGCCATCACCCCAGCGGGGGTGAACGAGCTGGTCCGTGACGGGCACGAGGTGTTCATCGAGCGGGGCGCAGGGACCGGCTCCGCGATCACCGACGCTGACTACGAGGCGGGCGGCGCCACGATGCTGGACGAGGCGCAGGACGTGTGGGGCCGCGCCGACCTCGTCCTCAAGGTCAAGGAGCCGGTGCCCGAGGAGTACCCGCTCCTGCGCGAGGGCCTGACTCTCTTCACCTATCTGCACCTGGCCGCGAACCGGCCTCTGACCGAGGCCCTGGTCCAGAGCAAGGTCACCGCTATCGCCTACGAGACCGTCGAGCTCCCCGACCGGTCGCTGCCGCTCCTCGCTCCCATGTCCGAGGTGGCCGGACGACTGGCGCCCCAGGTGGGCGCCCAGTCCCTGCTCAGCGCCGCCGGAGGTCGAGGGGTCCTGCTCGGCGGTGTGTCCGGGGTCTATGCCGCCAAGGTCGTCGTCATCGGCGCAGGCGTGGCTGGCATGAACGCCGCCGCCATCGCCCTCGGCATGCAGGCTGAGGTGCTGCTCCTCGACCGTGACGTCACCAAGTTGCGCCACGCCGACTTCGTCTACCAGGGCCACTGCCAGACGGTCGCCTCCAACGCCTTCGAGATCGAGGCCGCCATCGCCGACGCCGACCTGGTCATCGGCGCCGTGCTGGTCACGGGGGCCAAGGCTCCCAAGCTGGTCACCAACGAGCAGGTCTCCCGGATGAAGCCGGGCTCGGTGTTCGTCGACATCGCGATCGACCAGGGCGGGTGCTTCGAGGACTCGCACCCGACGACGCACTCCGACCCGACCTATCGGGTGCACGACTCGATCTTCTACAGCGTCGCCAACATGCCGGGCGCGGTGCCCCACACGAGCACCTACGCCCTGACCAACGTCACCCTTCCGTATGCCGTTGAGCTGGCCAGGCTCGGCTGGCGCGACGCGCTCCGGGCCGACCGGGCGCTCGCCCTGGGGCTCAACACGCACGCCGGTGCGGTCATCTATGAGCCCGTGGCGCAGGCACATTCGATGCAGCACGTCGGGGTCGACGAGGTGCTCAGCTGACCGGGCTGGAGCGGGACATCAGCGGCTGGCTGCACCACGTCCGCGTCGAGAAGGGCGCCGCTGACAACACGATGAGCTCCTACGAGCGGGACCTGCGCCGCTATGCGCAGTTCCTCGATGCCCGCGGAGTCGATGACATCGCCCAGGTCACCGAGGCCCACGTGACGGACTTCCTCGCGTCCCTGCGCCTCGGTGGACCCGAGGGGTCCGGCCGGGTCCCGCTGGCGGCCTCCTCCGCCGCCCGGACGCTCGTCGCCGTCCGCGGCTTCCACAAGTTCCTCGCGCTCGAGGGACGCACCCGGGACGACCCGGCAGCAGCCGTGGCCCCGCCCAAGCCGCCGTCCCGGTTGCCCAAGGCGATCCCCCTCGAGACCGTCGAGCGGATCCTGGCTGCGGCCTCGCTCGGTGACACGCCCGAGTCACTGCGGGACCGGGCCCTGCTCGAGGTGCTCTACGGCGTCGGGGCCCGGATCAGCGAGGCGGTGGGCCTCGACCTCGATGACATCGACGCCGGGGACATCAGCGCCGGGGACATCAGCGCTGGGGACCTCGACGCCAGTGGCATCGGGGCCGGTGGCATCGACCCCGGTGGCGCGAGACGGGTCGGCTCGGTCCGGCTGCTCGGCAAGGGGAGCAAGGAGCGGATCGTCCCCGTGGGGAGCTACGCCGTGGCGGCGGTGCGGGCCTACGTGGTCCGTGGCCGTCCGGCCCTGGCCGCCAAGGGCACCGGAGGCCCGGCGCTCTTCCTCAACCTGCGCGGGCGACGACTGTCCCGCCAGTCGGCCTGGGCCATCCTCCAACGCGCTGCCGAGCGGGCCGGGGTCACCGAATCGGTCTCCCCCCACACCCTGCGCCACTCCTTCGCCACCCACCTGCTCGACGGCGGCGCCGACGTCCGGGTCGTGCAGGAGTTGCTGGGACACGCCTCCGTCACCACGACGCAGCTCTACACGATGGTCTCGATCCACCGATTGCGTGAGGTCTATGCGGGAGCCCACCCAAGGGCGCGCTGATAGGGTCGCCTCTGATCAGCGAGAGGCTGACCGCGAGTACACCCGAGCGGAGTGGAACACCCGGTGAATGAGGAGTCGCACCACAGCATGCATACCGACGACAGTGGCGGATTCGCTCACCTGCCAGGCACGGAGAACGCCGGTGTCGGGGCGATGGGACCGACCGGGAGACCACTGCCGGACTTCCCCGAGCCCCCGCGCCTGTCGAGCCACGGCCCGGCCCGGATCATCGCCATGTGCAACCAGAAGGGCGGGGTCGGCAAGACGACCACGACGATCAACCTGGGCGCGGCCCTCGCGGAGGTCGGTCGGCGGGTCCTGCTCATCGACTTCGACCCGCAGGGGGCGTTGTCGGTCGGGCTCGGTGTCCGGGCCAACGAGCTGGACCTGACGATCTACAACCTGCTCGTCGAGCGCGGCCACGACATCAGCGAGGTCATCGAGCACACCAAGGTCGAAGGCCTCGACATCGTCCCGGCCAACATCGACCTCTCCGCTGCAGAGGTCCAGCTCGTCGGTGAGGTCGCCCGGGAGCAGATCCTGGCCCGGGTGCTGCGCCCAGTCATCAACGACTACGACGTCATCATGATCGATTGCCAGCCCTCCCTTGGCCTGCTCACGGTCAACGCCCTGACGGCCGCGCACGGCGTGATCATCCCGCTCGAGTGCGAGTTCTTCGCCATGCGTGGGGTCGCGCTGCTCGTCGAGACGATCGAGAAGATCACCGACCGGCTCAACCCACGCCTGGAGATCGACGGGATCCTCGCGACGATGTACGACGGTCGGACCCTGCACAGCAAGGAGGTCGTGCGCTCGGTCGTCGACCACTTCGGCGAGCAGGTGTTCCACACGATCATCAGCCGGACCGTCAAGTTCCCCGACGCCACCCTCGCGGCCGAGCCCATCACGACGTACGCCCCGACGCACACCTCGGCCGGCGCGTACCGCCAACTCGCCCGTGAGCTCATCGCGCGCGGCGGCGCGGCCTGACGGCCGTGAACGAGCCGGACACCGTCGACCGTGACCTGGTCGACGAGCCCCCTGTGCCTGACCTCGCGGCGCCGCCGCTGCCCCAGGTCCACCTCAGGCCTGAGTTGACGCCCGGTGGCGTCATCACCCGACGGGCGGTCACCCCCTTCGAGGTCCATCTCGATGTCTTCACCGGGCCGTTCGACCTGCTTCTGGGACTGATCTCGAAGCACAAGCTCGACATCACCGAGGTCGCGCTGGCCCGGGTCACGGACGAGTTCATCGCCCACATCAAGGCCGCCCAGGCCAACAACGACGACTGGGACCTCGACCAGGCGTCGGAGTTCCTCCTGGTCGCGGCCACCCTGCTCGACCTCAAGGCCGCCCGGCTCCTCCCGCAGAGCGGTGCCCAGGATGATGAGGACCTGGCCCTCATCGAGGCCCGGGACCTGCTCTTTGCCCGCCTCCTGCAATATCGCGCCTACAAGCAGATCGCGCAGAGCTTCCGGGAGCGGATGGCGCTCTCGGGCCGGATGACGCCACGGCAGGCCGGCCTCGAGCCGGAGTTCGCCAGCTTGCTGCCTGAGCTCGTCATCGCCGTCACGCCGGAGCAGTTCGCCCGGATCGCCGCGCGCGCGATGACTCCCAAGATCGCCCCGACGGTCGGCCTCGATCACCTGCACGCACCGCAGGTCAGTGTCCGCGAGCAGGCCCTCCTCATCGTTGACCGGCTCAGGGCGCAACGGCAGATGTCGTTCCGGGCCCTGGTCGCCGACGCCGACAGCACGCTGGTCATCGTCGCCCGCTTCCTGGCCCTGCTCGAGCTCTTCAAGGAGGCGATGGTCGCCTTCGAGCAGGCCGAGTCCCTGGGCGAGCTCGATGTGCGGTGGACCGGCTCCGGCGAGGGCGACGTCTCCATCGACGACGAGTTCGATGAGAGCGACGACGACGACAATGACACCAACGACGATGACAGCAATGACGATGACAGCGCGACGGACACCCCTGTCGAGCAAGGAGCCACCGATGAGTGACCAACCGGATGCCCTCGCGGACGAGCAGATCGCCGCGGAGGACGAGCAGATCATCGCGGACGACGAGCAGATCGCCTCGGGGGATGAGCAGATCGCCTTCGACATCAATGACTTCCCCGGTGGGGCCCGCTCGGCGCTCGAGGCGGTCCTCATGGTCATCGACGAGCCGGTGACCGAGCTGGCCCTCGCCTCGGCTCTCGAGCTCCCGGTCGACGACGTCGTCGCGCACCTGAGCGAGCTCGAGGAGGACTACGCCGCAGCGCAGCGCGGTTTCACGCTGCGCCACGTCGCCGGCGGCTGGCGGATGTACAGCCGCTCCGAGTTCGCGCCGGTCGTCGAGAAGTTCGTCCTGGACGGGCAGCAGGCCAAGATGACGCAGGCCTCGCTCGAGACCCTCGCCGTGATCGCCTACCGACAGCCGGTCGCCCGGTCCCGGGTCAGCGCGGTCCGGGGCGTCAACGTCGACGGCGTCGTGCGGACGTTGCTCTCCCGCGGCCTCATCGAGGAGCTGGCCGACCCGGGCGAGAGCGGCGCCGTCCTCTACGGCACCACCCCCTACTTCCTGCAACGCATGGGACTCAACACGCTCGACGAGTTGCCTGCTCTGGCGCCCTACCTGCCAGACGTGGACATCCTCGACGAGCTCATCGAAGAAGGTCAGTCATGAGCGAACACTCCAGATCACCCCGGAAGCCGAAGGGGTCAGGCAGCCAACGCCCGGGCCGAGCCGGCCAGGGACGCGCGGGACAAGGTGGCCAGGGCGGCAAGCGCAGCACCGGCGGAACGGGCGGCGAGCGACGGACCGGGGGACCCCGTTTCGCGGGCTCGACCAAGGCCAGCCAGCCCACCCGCCTGCCCCCGACCCCGGACCAGCCGGTCGTCGACGTGCACGACCCGGACGGGGTGCGGCTGCAGAAGCTGCTCGCCGCGGCTGGCGTCGGGTCCCGCCGGGTCTGCGAGGGCCTGATCGAGCAGGGCCGGGTGACCGTCGACGGACACCTCGTCACCGAGCTCGGGGTGCGGATCAACTCCAAGTCGCAGGTCGTCCACGTCGACGGGGAGCGCATCAACCTCGACGAGGACCGGGTCTACCTCGCGTTCAACAAGCCGCAGGGCGTCGTCACGACGATGAACGACGACCTCGGCCGCGTCTCGATCGCCGACTACGTCGGCAACCGATCAGAACGCCTCTTCCACGTCGGTCGGCTCGACGCCGACACCGAGGGGCTGCTGCTGCTGACGAACGACGGTGAGCTCGCGCACCGCCTCCAGCACCCGTCCTACGGGATCCTCAAGACCTACCTGGCGACCGTCCGCGGACCGGTGGCCCGGGACGTCGGCGAGACGTTGCGCGCCGGGGTCGTGCTCGAGGACGGGCCGGTCCAGGTCGACTCGTTCAAGCTCATCGACTCCCAGCCCGGCAAGGCCCTGGTCGAGGTGATCCTGCACGAGGGTCGCAAGCACGTCGTGCGCCGGATGCTCGAGGCCGTCGGCCACCCCGTCCTGGCGCTGGTGCGCACCGAGGTCGGCCCGATCCGGCTCGGCGACCTGCGCACCGGGCGCACCCGGGCCCTCAACACGGCCGAGGTGGCTGCCCTCTACAAGGCCGCCGGCCTCTGACCGGCGCACCCCAGCGACGACTACCAAGACATGACCACTCACGTCCGGATCATCGGGACCGGCCTCATCGGCACGAGTCTCGGGATCGTGCTGTCCAACAACGGGTTCCGCGTGAGCTTGCAGGACCCGTCCCCGACCGCGGTCCGGCTGGCCCGGGACCTGGGGGCGGGGGATCTGGCTGAGGGCGAGCAGGGCCCGTCCCCTGACGTGGTGGTGGTCGCAGCGCCGCCGGACGTCGTTGGTCCGGCCATCGTCGCGGCCCTGCAGCAGTGGCCCGCGGCGGTCGTCACCGATGTGGCCTCCGTCAAGGAGGTGGTGCTGGGCGAGGTGCTGGCCTCCGGCGCCGACGCCAGCCGCTACGTCGGCTCCCACCCGATGGCCGGCCGGGAGCGGTCCGGCGCGGCTGCCGCCCGCGGCGACCTCTTCGACGGACGAGCCTGGGTCGTCGTGCCCCACGACGGGAGCCGCCCCGAGGCGGTGCGCACGATCCGCGAACTCGCCGCAGCGACCGGCGCCGCCGTGCGGGTGATGCCCGCCCACGAGCACGATGCCGCGGTCGCCGCCGTCTCCCACGTCCCACAACTGGCCGCCAGCATCATCGCGGCCACCCTGCGGGACCTGTCCGAGCCGGCCGTGGGACTCGCCGGGCAGGGGCTGCGCGACGTCACCCGGATCGCGGCCAGCGACCCGCGGCTCTGGACCCAGATCCTCGCTGGCAACGCGGTCGCGGTGCGCGAGGTGCTGCGCGGCCTGCAGCACCAGGTGGGCGACCTCGTCACCGCCCTCGACAGCCTCGTCGACGGCGACGGTCGGGGTGCCCTCGGCACCGTGAGCGCGATCCTGGAGGCCGGCAACCTCGGCCACGCCCGGATCCCGGGCAAGCACGGCGCCAGCCCAGCGGCATACGACGTCGTGTCGGTGGTGGTGCCCGACCAGCCGGGCGAGCTCGGGCGCCTCTTCAACGACATCGGTGCGGCCGGGATCAACCTCGAGGACCTGCACCTCGAGCACGGGCTCGGGCAACCCTTCGGCATCGCGGACATCTCGGTGGTGCCGGCCTCGGCCGAGCCGCTGCGGGTCGAGCTGGACCGGCTGGGGTGGCGGATCCACGACTGAGCCGGCACTAGGCTCGTGGCCATGCCCGACACCCAGCCCGCGCACCCCACCGGCCCGCGTGGAGCGGACGCCGCGTCACTGACGTCCCCGACGTCACCGACGGCACCGACCGGGTTCGTGGTGGCGATTGATGGCCCGTCGGGCTCCGGCAAGTCCAGCGTGTCCAAGCAGGTCGCCCGCGAGCTCGGCTTCCGCTTCCTCGACACCGGTGCGATGTATCGGGCCCTGACGTGGTGGTGCCTGCAGGACGGCATCGACCTGGCCGACGAGGACGCCGTGGCCACGGCCGCGGACGACTTCCCGCTGCACATCGGCACGGACCCCGACCACCCCACCGTGAGCGTCGCCGGCCACGACGTGGCGCGCGCCATCCGGGAGACCCGTATCTCGACGCGGGTCTCCCTGGTCGCCACCAACCTGCGGGTGCGTGAGTCGCTGCGACTGCTGCAGCGGAGCCTGAT
>JBDTAU010000265.1:0-8275 GCA_039924465.1 Dermatophilaceae bacterium | reverse complement strand
GGCGACGCCGGAAGCCACGACGGAGCCGCCCTTGACGACCTGCCACTGGACGGTGGCCTCGAAGATCGACGCCACGCCTGAAACGGTGACGGGGCCAGCCTTGAGTGCTGCGCCGCGAGTCGGCCCGCTGATCCAGATCATCGAGATCTCACTGAACGCGGCCTGGCCGGTCGGTTGCGTGTAACTGGCCGACGCCGGGAGGCCGGGCGCGACGTCGGTGCTGCCATCGGTGAGGGTGAAGCTCACTGGCATAAGCCCCTCGCCCACGGCCCCCTGTGCGGTCCAGACCAGTTGCTGCACGGCCAACTTGCTCTGCTCCGCGCTGACCCCGGTGAGGCCGGTGGACAAGGTGACGGTGATGCGCGACGCGGTCACCGAGACGGAGGGCACCTCGACCCCGGTCCACCACGCTTGGTAGCCGGAGCCCTCCGGAGCCGCAGCCGTGGCCAGTCGGAGAGCGGCGAGCGCCTTGCCTTCGCCGGTGACGGGCTTCGCGACAGGGGCCAGCACGAACTCGCGGAACAGCGCCAGGTCCGTCCCGCCGGGCACCCGGGGCCCGACGTAGTAGACAGGAACCGACGTGGGCACGGTCACCGCCACCGGGGGTGGAGTGGTCGTGGCCGGCGGGGTGCCCTCGGTCACGGGTCCGGTGCTGACAGGCCCGGAGGAGAGCCCGGAGGAGGCACCGGAAGAGGGCAGCGAGGTGGGCGCGGAGCTCGGTGGCTGGCTCACCGTGGAACTGGTCGACGCGGTGCTGGCGGGCGGGACGGGAGCACCCGATGGACCACCTGAGAGCCACAGGGCGCCACCCACGACGGCAGCAGCAGCAGCGGCCGCGGCGGGCATCAGCCAGCGTCGGCGGTGCTGAGCCTCGTCGGAGGTGAGACCCACCCCGTCGTGAGCCGCGCCGAGGATGGCGCTCAGCCGGTCAGTGGGTTGGATCGAGTCAGCGTCTGCCCGCAGGGACGTGCGCAGCCGGTCCTCGACGTCGCGCAAGCCCGCGCCGATGACGACGGGCTCGTCGTCGGGGGTGCGGCCTGAGCCGGTGTCGTCGGTGTTCATGACTGCTCCATGGTCTTTCGGAGGGAGGTGAGCCCGCGATGGGCGTGGGCCTTGACCGACCCGGGCGAGATGTCGAGCGTGTGGGCGATCTGGGCCTCCGACAGGTCGGCGTAGTAGCGCAGGACGAGGACCTCGCGCTGGCGGGGCGGCAGGGTGCGCAGGGACTCGATCATCGAGTCGCGCTCAGTGACGCTGAGCGCCTGCGTCTCGGCGCTGTCCACGCTGGCGCGCCCGGGCACGTCGGCGGCACCGGCGTCGCGAGCGTTCTGCCGATCGACGACGATGTTGTGCCGTTGGGCCGACCGGCACGCGTTGACCACCGCCGTCTGGAGATAACCGACCGCGCGGCCCGTGTCCCGGATCGAGGCCCAGTTGCGGTGGGTGGCCACATAGGCGTCCTGGACTGCGTCCTCGGCGGCCAGCTGGTCGCGCAGCAGCAGCCAGGCCAACCGGACCAGCCGGTGCCAGTGCCCGGCATAGAGCACACCGATGGCCTCGTCGGGATCAGAGGGCAGCTCGCGGGCAGTGTCGCGCGTCGGTCCGTCGTCGCCGGAACCACCCGTTGAGCTGCGCGCGCGTGCGGTCATGCCCAACGCTCTCACGACCCATGGACGCGTAGGTGCAGGATTTGGTTGACGTGCCTAGGGTGGCGGCATGACAACGGACGACTGCCTCTTCTGCCGGATCGTCTCCGGTGAGATCCCCACCGAGCTCGTCGCCGAGAGCGAGCACACGATCGCCTTCCGGGACATCAACCCCGCCGCACCGGTGCACATCCTCATCGTGCCCAAGCGTCACGAACCCAACATCGGGGCGCTCGCTGCCGCCTCGAGCGCGGAGCTTGCCGACACCTTCGCGCTCATTGCGCGGGTGGCGCAGCAGGAAGGGGTGGCCGAGAACCACCGCCTCGTGTTCAACACCGGCAGAGACGGCGGCCAGACCATCTTCCACGTGCACGGCCACATCCTGGGCGGCAAGGTCTTCACCGAGCGCTGAGCGGCCCTGGCCGGAAGCGACCTAGACGCCACCCGTGATCAGCGACCCGATCCGCGCCTTGCTGGCGCGCCCGCCGGACCTGCCGGTGCGCAGCGGCCTGGCTGCGCTCGAGGAGGCGGTGCTGGCGCGTGGGCTGGCGGTCGTGCAGGCTCCACCCGGAACCGGCAAGACCACCCTCGTCCCGCCCGCCCTGGTCGACATCATCGACCGGCGTGATGGGGGGATCGCGCCGGGGCGGGTGATCGTCACCCAACCCCGACGGCTGGCGGCGCGGGCCGCGGCTAGCAGGCTCGCCTGGCTGATCGGTGAACCCGTCGGACAGACCGTGGGGTATGCCGTGCGCGGCGACCGGCGCGTCAGTGCCGCCACCCGGATCGAGATGGTCACGACCGGGGTCCTGCTTCGGCGCCTGCAACGTGACCCCGATCTGCCCGGCGTCAGCGCGGTCGTCCTGGACGAGGTGCACGAGCGCCAGCTCGATGGCGACCTCGCCCTGGCGCTGCTCACCGATGTGCGAGCGAACCTGCGCGAGGACCTGGTCCTCGTCGCCATGTCGGCCACCGTCGAGGCGGACCGGACCGCAGCGGTTCTGGCCGCGGCTGGTGCTGGACCGGGTGCTAGGGCTGGTGCTGGGGCTGGCGACGGGTTGGACCAACCAGTCGCAGCCGCGCCGGTCATCGTCGTCGAGAGCCCCCTGCACCACGTGGACGAGATCTGGTGCCCGCCACCGCCGCGGGTCTCGCGCTTTGACCCACGGGGCGTCGATCCCCGCTTCCTCGATCACGTCGCTGCCATCGTTCGCCGAGCGTTGACAGAGCGAGATGGGGACCTGCTCGTCTTCGTCCCAGGGGTCTCCGAGATCGACGCGCTCAGCCGTCGCCTGGCCGGCGCCAGCGGGGCGGACATCCGTGCCTTGCACGGAAGGCTGTCGCACCGAGAGCAGGACCTGGCTCTCACGGCAGGGCCGCGGCGGCGCGTGGTCATCTCGACGGCTGTGGCGGAGTCCTCCCTGACGGTGCCCGGCGTGCGGGTCGTCGTCGACGCGGGACTGGCCCGGCAACCACGCGCCGATCATCGACGGGGTCTGGCGGGACTGGTGACCGTCAGCGTGAGCCGTGCTGCCGCTGAGCAACGGGCAGGCCGAGCAGGCCGCGAGGCTCCTGGGGCGGTCTATCGGTGCTGGTCGAGCGGTGAGCACCTGCACCTGCCCGCCCAGCCGGAGCCGGAGATCGCCACGGCTGACCTGACCTCCTTTGCCCTGGAGCTGGCCCAGTGGGGAAGTCCCGATGGTGCTGGCCTGGCCCTGCTCGATCCGCCGCCGGAGGCAGCGATGGCGACGGCCCGAGCCACCCTCGTGGGCCTCGGAGCGGTCACCGAGGCAGGCACCATCACCCCTCGAGGTCGGGACATCGCAGCGGTCGCCGCCGATCCGCGACTAGCCAGGGCGCTCCTCGACGGGGCGCCCCTGGTGGGAGTGAGACGGGCCGCCGAGGTGGTCGCCCTCCTCTCGGAGGACCTCCGGGTCCCGGGGGGTGACCTGGTCGCCGGGCTGCGTGACCTGCGCCGGGGCGGTCCGGACCGGGGCGCGGCCTCTTCCGCCTGGCGGACGGCGGTGCGCCGCTTCGAAGCGAATCTCCTCAGCGGTCGCTCGGCCGGCGGTGCCGGGGTCAGGCCTGATGGCCAGCCTCAGGGTGGCGGATCCCGGCGGGCCGAGGGCCACCCCGAGCCCCGACCGGCGGAGCCCGGCTCCTCCCTGAGCGACCACCTGGGCGATGACCTGGCCGTCGGGCTCGTCGTGGCCCTGGCGCACCCGGACCGGATCGCCCGCCGACGTCCGGGGGGACGGACCTACCTCATGGCCGGCGGGACGGGCGCGGCGCTGCCGCCCGGTCAGGCCGCGCTCGGCTCGCAGTCCTGGCTCGCCGTCGCTGACGCCGACCGGTCCGTGGGGCGCAGCGACGCCACCATCCGATCGGCGGCCCCCCTCGACGAAGACCTGGCCCTCGAGGCGGCGCCCGCCCTGTGGCACGAGGACGAGAGCGTCACGTGGCGTGGGGACGGGCTGGTGGCGCGCCGCAGCGCTCGCCTCGGTGCGATCGAGTTGACCTCGACGCCGATCACGAACCCGTCCGCGCACCTGGTCATCGCCGCCCTGCACGATGCGCTCGCCCGCGACGGCCTCGATCTGCTGCCCTGGAGCACCGCCGCGGTGACGCTGCGCCGCCGGATGGCGCTGTTGCACCGAGCCCTGTCCAGCCCGTGGCCAGACGTCTCGGACGACGCCCTGCTGGCCGGGCTGGAGCACTGGCTCGGGCCGGACCTGGCCCGCGTCCGCGGCACCCGTGAGCTGCGCAGGCTCGACGTCCTCGCCGCCCTGCGTCGCCTGCTGCCCTGGCCGGCCGCGGCTCGCTTCGACCTGCTCGCCCCGGAGCGGATCACCGTCCCGAGCGGGTCTGAGGTTCGCCTCGACTACAGCGGAGACGCCCCCGTCCTCGCGGTGCGGATCCAGGAGTGCTTCGGGTGGCAGGACACCCCGAGGGTCGCCGACGGCCGCGTCCCCGTCGTGCTGCACCTGCTGTCACCAGCCCGGCGGACCGCGGCCGTGACGACCGACCTGCGATCGTTCTGGCGCCAGGGCTACCCGCAGGCCCGAGCCGAGTTGCGGGGCCGCTACCCGAAGCATGCCTGGCCCGAGGACCCCCTCACGGAGCCGCCCGTCCGCGGGGTGAAGCGTGCGAACCGGCCCTCTGGCCCAGCCCGCGGATGAGGGTGAGCACCGCGCAGGAGGCCGGGTGACCGGGCCACGGCACTGGTGACCGTAGACTTGAGGACACGATGAAAGATGCTGATGCCGGCGCCCCTGACCGCGCCCCTGTGCCCAACCCCGCCGGTGACGCCCTCCACGCTCTTGACGGCCTTGACGCTCCTGACGGCCTCGACGGCAGCCGCCCGTCCTCCAGTCACCACGCCTCGGCAGCGCCCGTGCTCTATCGGGAGATCCCCCCAGCGATAGGAATGGTCTCCGTCCTCGGTCCACGCGACGAGCTGCTCCGGACGATGGAGCGCCAGTTCCCCCTGGTCGAGGCACACGTGCGGGGCAACGAGATGACGTTCACCGGGCCCCGGGCGGAGCTGGAGATCATCGACGGCCTCGTGGACGAGTTGCTGACCATCGTGGAGACGGGCCAGTCGCTCAACCGCGACGCGGTCGAGCGGTCCATCTCGATGCTGCGCAGCCAGTCCGCGGAACGTCCGGCGGACGTGCTGACGATGAACATCGTCAGCAGCCGAGGCCTGACGATCCGGCCCAAGACCCTGAACCAGAAACGCTACGTCGACGCGATCGACCAGCACACCATCGTGTTCGGCATCGGTCCAGCAGGGACGGGCAAGACCTACCTCGCGATGGCCAAGGCCGTCGCAGCGCTGCAGGCCAAGCAGGTCAACCGAATCATCCTGACCCGCCCCGCCGTCGAGGCGGGGGAGCGGCTCGGCTTCCTGCCCGGCACGCTCAACGACAAGATCGATCCCTACCTCCGCCCGCTCTATGACGCGCTGCACGACATGGTCTCGCCCGAGACGATCCCTCGGTTGATGGCCGCCGGAACGATCGAGGTGGCGCCCTTGGCGTACATGCGCGGTCGGTCGCTCAACGATGCGTTCATCATCCTCGATGAGGCGCAGAACACCTCGAGCGAACAGATGAAGATGTTCCTCACCCGCCTGGGCTTCGGCTCCAAGATGGTCGTCACCGGGGACATCACCCAGATCGATCTGCCCGGGGGGACCAGGTCGGGCCTGAAGATCGTGCGGGACATCCTCGCCGACGTCGAGGACATCCACTTCACCGAGCTCACCTCACAGGATGTCGTGCGCCACCGTCTCGTCAGCTCCATCGTCGACGCCTACGAGCGGGATGACGCACGCACCGAGAAGCAGGCCCGACGTGCCTCGAAGGACGCCCGGGCTCGGGTGGCTTCTGCTCGGAAGGGCGCCCAGCGGCATACGGATGACGGCGCCGGCCGGGAGAACCGCGCATGAGCATCGATGTCATCAACGAGACCGACCACGAGGTCGACGAGCTCGAGCTGCTCTCCTGCGCGCAGTACGTCATGGAGCGGATGCGGGTGCACCCGCAGGCCGACCTCTGCATCAAGCTCGTCGACGAAGCGACCATGGAGGTGCTGCACGTCCAGTGGATGGACCTGCCCGGGCCGACCGACGTCATGAGCTTCCCGATGGACGAACTGCGGCCGGGCAAGGAGGGGCAGGAGGCGGCCCCCGGCACGCTCGGGGACATCGTCCTGTGTCCGAGCGTCGCGACTCGGCAGGCGGCCGAAGCAGGCCATGCCCCGATGGAGGAGATGCTGCTGCTGACCACCCACGGCCTGCTTCACCTGCTCGGCTACGACCACGCGGAGGCGGCCGAGGAGCGGGAGATGTTCGAGTTGCAGCGTCAGCTGCTGCTGACCTTCCTCGCCACTCGTAACCGGCCGACCTCCTGAGCACGATGCTCCCGCAACTTGTCGTCCCCGCGACCATCAGCATCATTTTCGCGTTCCTGCTCTCGGCGTCGGACGCGGCGCTCTTCCGCATGTCCCGCGTGCGGGCCCAGGAGCTCTACGACGAGGGGAGGTCCGGGGCGAAGTCGCTCCTGACCGTCGTTGCCGACAGCCCGGCCTACCTGGCTGTCATCGCCTTCTTGCGCGTCGTGGCCGAGGCGACGACCGCGGTCCTGCTCACGCTGGCGGTCGAGGTCCTCGTCGGCGACCTGGTCAAGGCCCTTTTCCTCAGCATCGCCATCATGGCGATCGTCTCGTTCGTCATCGTCGGTGTCTCCCCGCGCACCCTGGGTCGCCAGCACTTCGAGACGGTGGCACTCTGGGCGGCCCCGTTCGCCGTCGGGCTGCGCACCGTCCTGGGTCCCGTCGCCAAACTCCTCGTGGTGCTCGGCAATGCCGTGACCCCCGGGGAGGGCTACCGCGAGGGCCCCTTCCAGACCGAGTCGGAGCTGCGTGACCTGCTCGACATCGCAGGCGAGTCCGAGGTCATCGAGGACGACGAGCGAGAGATGATCCACTCCGTCTTCGAGCTCGGTGACACGGTGGCACGGGAGGTGATGGTGCCGCGGACCGACATGGTCGTCCTCGACCACGAGACCACGCTGCGCAGCGCCCTGTCACTGTTCCTGCGGTCCGGGTTCTCCCGGATCCCCATCATCGGCGAGGACAGCGACGACGTCCGTGGGTTGCTCTACTTCAAGGACGTGGCACGTCGGCTGGCCGCTGCGCCCGAGGACAGCAAACGCCTCGCCGTCGAGGTGATGCGGCCGATGCACTTCGTCCCCGAGAGCAAACCGGTGGATGACCTGCTGCGCGAGATGCAACAGGAGCAGAGCCACTTCGCCATCGTCGTCGACGAGTACGGCGGCACGGCTGGACTGGTCACGATCGAGGACATCCTCGAGGAGATCGTCGGGGAGATCGCGGACGAGCACGACCGGGAGTCACCTGGTGTCGAGGAGCTGGGCGGTGGCGGAATCCGGGTGCCGGCCTCGATGGACATCGATGACCTCGCGGAACTCTTTGACGTCAACATCGACGAGGATGACGTCGACACGGTCGGTGGATTGCTGACGAAGGCGATCGGCCGCGTGCCGATCGTGGGCTCGACCGTCGTGGTGGCCGGTCTGGAGTTGACTGCGGAGCGGATGGCTGGCCGCCGGCACCGGGTGGCCTCCGTGACGGTCCGACGAGCAGAAACAGGGGACACTAGCGACACCGACCACATGAGGGAGCAAGCCCATGGGCACTGACCGAAGCAGCGAAGGGAAGGCGGACGAAGGCACCTATCGTGCCGGATTCGCCTGCCTCATAGGGCGGCCCAATGCAGGCAAGTCGACCTTGACCAATGCCCTGGTCGGACAGAAGGTCGCGATCACGAGCTCCAAACCCCAGACCACCCGGCACACGATCCGCGGGGTGGCGACGACCGACACGGCGCAACTGATCCTCGTCGACACCCCCGGCCTGCACAAGCCGCGGACGCTGCTCGGCCAGCGGCTCAACGACCTCGTCCGCGAGACGCTGCTGCAGGTCGATGTCATCGGCTTCTGCCTGCCTGCCGACCAGCGGATCGGACCCGGTGACACCTTCATCGCCAAGGACCTGGCCGACCTGCGGAGTGTGCGGCGACGTCCGGTCGTGGCCATCGCGAC
>JBDTAU010000264.1:0-2524 GCA_039924465.1 Dermatophilaceae bacterium | reverse complement strand
CGGGCCGCGGTGGCTCGGGTCGGCGACGAAGGTGCCGTAGGGACCGGAGACGAGCACCCGGTCACCGATCTGGGCGGTCCGGGTCAGCCAGGTGCTCGTGGGCCCGTCCGGCACCTCGGTGACGAGGAAGGTCAGGCTCCCGTCCGGACGGGCTGCGTTGGCGACCGAGTAGGACCGCACCGGGACGGCCCGGTCGGCGTCCTGCAGCAGGACGTACTGACCTGGTTGGAAGTCGAGAGGGTGCTCCGTGACCGTCAGGGTCAGCTCGGCGACGACCGGAGTGCACCAGCGCCGCGCGGACAGGACGAACTCGACGTCCTCGTCGGGAAGGGGGGCCAGCGGCATACCCCCATTGCAGTTGTCCGTGGCCGCAAAGGCAAGGGCGGCGTCAGCGCCGTGGTCAAGGTCACGGGCGGGGGAACTGGGCGAGCAGGACGGGGTCGACCTCGCTGATGAGGGCATACGCCGCCGGCACCGTGAGGTCGATCGCCTCGTAGTGCTGGCGCCCGGCGCCCGTGGTGACCGCGAGGGTGGCGACGCCCATCCGGCGCTGGAAGAAGCTCTGCCGGATCGTCCAGCCGACGATGCCCTCGCGATCGAGGACGACACGAGCCCGGTCGAGGGAGCCCGACTGGACGACGACGTGCCGGTCGGTGACCAGGTGCCCGAGGGCGGCGGCACGGCTGCGGCCGAGCGCGATACCGCCCCCGAGGAGCAGCGCGCTGGGGAGGAGCCAGGCCGAGGGCCAGTCCAGGGACCAGACCAGCGCCGCCCAGGCGAGCGCGGTGATCGCGGTGGGCAGGATGGCTCGGTTCAGGCGTCGGCGCCGGGCTGCTGGACCGTGTGGGACCAGCGGACTTCGCACCGCTTCCTCGTCGCCCGTCACGTCGACGGCGAGGGCCCGCACCCGTTCTGCGGGGGCCGGTGGGGAGAGGATGTCGGTGCCACCCCGCGCCTCCCGGCCCAGGCCGGTCGTCACCGACCGGAGCCGCCCTCCCCCGGCCAGGCGCAGCCCGAGGGGCTCGCTGACCTCGACACCCCGCAACCGACTCGAGTCGATGCTCGTCTCGCGTGTGGTGACCAGACCTCGGGTGGTGTGCAGGCTGCCGAGCGGGTTGCGGATCAGCCGGAAGTTCCAGAAGGCCAACAGGTAGCCACCGATGGAGAGCACAGTGATGGCGAGCAGGGCCAGGATCACTCCGAGGACCAGGCCGCGTTCGACGGCCCAGCTGAAAGCCGTGTCATAGACCTCACCCTGGCTCGACAGCTGGTTGGCCAGTTGGGAGCCGACGCCGACCAGTGCGGCCGCGGAGACGAAGCCGCTCATCGTGACCGGGGCGTAGCGCACCCAGACGGGGTCGAGGTGCAGGAGCTCCTCGTCGCCGGGCTGGGCGGTGCTGGCTGTGGCTGCAGGGGCCGCGGTGCCTGCCGTCGCCGCGGTGGGGGTTCCTTGCGGGGCGGGCCAGCTCGGGTCGGCCGGGCTCACGGTCACAGGCGGTGGCGCCGTCTCGAGGGGTGCGGTATCTGCTCGGTGCAGCAGCTCCGTGCGCAGCCGGCGCCCGGCCTCGAGGTTGAGGGCATCGAGGATGAGTCGGTCGCTGGTGCCCGCGGTCGAGATCTCGACCTTGGCGAGGCCGAGGAGTCGGTGCCAGAGCTGGGCGGTGAGGTCGACGGTCCGGACCTTGTCGAGCCGGGCGGTCGTGGTCGCCTTGGTGATCACCCCGTGGCGCAGCTCGATCTGCTCCGCGGAGATCCGGTAGCGGGTGGTGAACCAGCGGAGGAGACCGTAGCCGACGATGACGGGGAGGACGAACAACTCCCAGCGGTCCGAGTCGCTGGAGCCGGTCCGGACCAGGAAGATCGCGAGCAGGGCCGGTAGCGCGCGGACCAGGGTCTGGAACGGGTGGATGAGCAACATCCGCCGGTCCAGTCGCCGCCAGCCGTCAGCGTCTGCGCTCCCGGCGCTCCCCGCGCCGTCGGCGCTGTCAGCACTGACTTCGGCGACCTCGGGATCGGGTGGTGTCGGTCCGAGCGAGGGCTCGCTCACGTGGCGTCCCCGGTCTCTGCGACCGCCGCCGCGGTCAGGGCGTCGACGAGGCGGCGGGCCTGCTCCACGTCGAGGCCCTCGATCTTGAGCGGTCCGGCTGCCGAGGCGGTGGTCACCGTGACCGACGCGAGGCCGAAGGCCTGAGCGATCGGACCGCGCTCGAGGTCGACGGTCTGCACCCGGCTGATGGGGGCGATCCGCCGCTCTTGGTTGAGCCAGCCGCGTTGGGTGTAGATCGCCTCAGCCGTGGCCTCCCACCGGTGGACGTGGTAGCGCCAGCGGGGCATGACGGCGGCGTAGCCGCCGCCGAGAACGAGCCACGCCGCGGCGATGATCCAGTTCCACGTCCGGGGGCCGTCCGTGAAGAGCCACCACGCCACCTGGCCGGCCAACAGGACGGCCACCTCGAGCACGGCGTGGACGGTCCACATCCAGATCGCCCGGGGGGAGACGAGGTGGGCGGGTTCGCGCAGGGTC
>JBDTAU010000263.1:0-3973 GCA_039924465.1 Dermatophilaceae bacterium | reverse complement strand
CACTCGACAAGCCCGCTTGGCCACTCGACCGGCCCGCTTGGCCACTCGACGAGCCGGCGCGGACGTCCGCGCGAGCCCGGGCGGGCCAGGCCAGGGCGATGCAGAGCGCCGCCGCGAACGCTGCGAGCAACTGCAGGGTGCTACCGAGCGCCCCGGCCTCCCACAAGCAGCTTCGCGGCAGGTCGGAGACGCTTGGCAGCTCGGGACCGTAGGAGAACCACCCCTGCGCCACGCAGAACGTGGCGCGGACCGACCCTGGGCCCTGTCCCAGCCCGGGGATGGCCGCGCCGGCCGCCCCGATCGACGCGAGGAGGGCGATCGCGTAGGGGGCTCGGCGCAACGTCGGGGCGAAAAGGTCGACGACGAGCACGGCCAGCACCCCGACCAGTGGCAACAGGGCAGGCAACAGCACGACGACGTCGATCGAGTCAAAGGTCATTGGGTCACCCCGGCCAGGAGTGTGAGCGCATCAGCGTCCGACAGGGACAGCAGCAGGTGCGGCGCGACGCCGAGGATGAGCATGGCACCGATGAGGACCGCGACGATCCCCCACCGGGGCCCCTGCAGGTCCGGGATCGGGTCGACAGCTGGATCACTGCCCTCGCCGGCCCACACGATGCGGGCGACCCGCAAGGAGTAGGCCGCAGCCAGGGCGATCCCCGCCGCACCGAGGACCACGCACACCCGCAGCACTGCCACCGGCCGTCCCGCGCCAGGTGACCAGGCGCCGTACAGGGCGAGGAACTCCCCCCAGAAAGTGACCAGGCCCGGGAGCCCGAGCGAGGCGGCGAGCCCGAAGACGAGGGCAACCCCCAGGCGGGGAGACTTGTCCCGCAGAGCGGCCCGCGCCACCGTCAGGTCAGCAGTGCCCCACTTGTCCTTGAGGTCACCCACCACGAAGAAGAGCAGCGCCGAGACCACCCCGTGCGCGATGTTGCCAAAGAGTGCGGCCTGCAGACCGGTGTGGCTGCCGGAGGCGATCGCGAGAGCGACGAAGCCCATGTGGGCCACGGAACTGTAGGCGATCAGGCGCTTGAGATCCCGCTCGACCAGGCAGGCCAGACCTCCCCAGAGGATGCCCATGACACCGAGGATCGCGAGCACCGGACTCAGAGCGGCCACCCCGTCGGGAACGGTCCCGACGGCGAGCCGGACCATCCCGTAGGTCCCCATCTTGAGCAGGATCGCCGCGAGCAGGACCGAGCCCGCCGTCGGAGCGATCGTGTGCGCGGCCGGGAGCCACGTGTGCGCCGGCCAGAGCGGGACCTTGATCCCGAGGCCGCCGAGGAGCAGGGCCGCGATCGCGATCTGGAGCGGGCGGGACAGTCCCTCCCCGCCGGCCACGACCAGGACGTCCAGGTCGGAACTTCCCTGGTGGTAGGACAGGAAGAGGATCCCGATGAGCATCAGGGTCGAGCCGAAGACGGTGAAGAAGATGAATCGGTTTGCCGCGTCGGCCCGGATCGAGTCAGGCACGTGGTCGTCACCGAAGCGGCGGATCAGCACCCACATCGGCACCAGGACGATCTCGAAGGCGATGAAGAACAGGATCGCGTCGCGGGCCAGGAAGGTCGCGAGGGCACCGGCGTCGACGAGCAGGATGCAGCCGAGCATCGTGCTCCGGGTCCCACCACGCGGTGGCGCCCCGACGAGGGTGTGCACGACGACGGCGACAGTGAGCAGGGCCGTGAGCAGCACGAGGGCGACCGAGAGCCCGTCGATGGCGAAGTGCCAGCGGATCCCGAGCGACCGGATCCAGGGCACATCGACGGCTGGCCTCGAGACCGAGGCCCAGACGGCGAGGGCTGCGGTGACGACCGCGGCTCCCAGCGAGAGCGGCGCGTCGACGCGGCTGTCGGGCGGGAGCGCGAGCAGGACCAGGGCAGCGACCAGCGGGGTCAGCAGCAGGATCGTCAGGACCATGCCGTCACCCCCACCACGACGCGGTGACGGCGATCAGGACGACTCCGACCACGAGGCCGAGCAGGGACAACGACGGGACCGCGCGATGGGCCCGCTCCCCGACGAAGCCCAGGGTCCGAGCGCTGACCGCCGCCGCCCGTGGGTAGGCGTCGACCACGTCCCGGTCGAGCGCCACGACGAGCCGGGCCAGAGCGGTGATCGCGGCCCCGAAGCCCACGTATGCCGTGTCGGCGCCGAAGCCGCGCACCGCCCCGTCCCGGACCCGCTGGGGCAGTCGCTGCGCGGCATCGACCCGGCCCCGGTTGCTCATCTGAAAAGTCACGAACGCGCCCACCCCGATCAGCGCGATGGACACGATCGCAGTCCCGACCCCGAGGTGGATCGACCCGCTCAACCTCAGCAGCAGGAAGGTCCCGAGCACCGACGCGAGCGCCAGACCGGCCACGGCGAGGGCCGCGGGCAGGGTGATCGAGCCATGATGCGACCCGACGGCACGTGACATCGTGCCGGTTGGTCCGGGTGCGCTGACCGGCTCAGTCGCACGGTGCGCCCCTGTCGACCCGACCGGGCCGGCCTCCGCCAGGAGCGCCGGGTCCACTCGACGGGGCGGGTCGAGCAGCAGCCAGGCCCGGGTGCAGTAGGCCGCCGTGAGCACCACCGTCAGCAGCAGCGCGAACACGACGAGCCCGGCGCGGAGTCCGCCACCGCCCTGGGTCAGACCCTCAAAGGCCGCATCGACCGCTGTGTCCTTGGTGAAGAACCCCATGAGCGGCGGGACCCCAGCCAGAGAGGCGAAGCCGATCGCCATGACCCAGCGGAGCAACCCGGCGGATCGGAGGTGGCCCGCCATGACGACCAGCGTCGTCGCCCCCACGAGCGCCGTCAGCCATCCGGCGCCGAGGAAGAGCAGCGCCTTGAAGAAGGCGTGGCTGACCAGGTGCCCCATCGCGGGCCCCACCCCGACCGCTGCCGGCGCCGCGGCGAGGGCACCCAGCAGGATCGCCACCTGGCTGAGGGTGGAGTAGGCGAGCAGTCGCTTGAGGTCGGTTTGGGCGAAAGCCAGCCCAGCGGCATACACCATGGTGATCGCGGCCAGGACCCCGAGGAGGGTCCGGGCGGCGTCGTCGGCGGCGTAGAGGACGAACAGGCGCGCGACGACATAACTGCCCGCGGCGACCATCGTGGCCGCATGGATGAGCGCGGAGGCGGGGGTGGGGCCCTCCATCGCGTCGGGCAGCCAGTCCTGGAACGGGACCAGGCCCGACTTGCCGGCCACGCCGATGACGACGGCGACCAGGCCCAGGGTCAGCAGCGGCGCGGCAGCCGGTTGACTGAGCACGGGCACCAGGTCGGTCGTGCCGGCCCGGACGGACAGCGCGATGAGGCCGACGATCATGGCGATGTCGGCGGTGCAGGTCACCATGAAGGCCTTGTAGGCGGCCCGGCGGGCGGCGGCGCGTTCGCTCTCGTGACCGATCAGCAGCCACGAGCACCAGCCCATGACCTCCCAGCCGACGAGGGTCAGCACGAGGTCGGCTGATTGCACGACGAGCAGCATCCCCGAGGCGAAGAGCGAGACGGTGGCGACGAACTGGGTCATTCGCGGGTCGCTGCGGTGATACCAGACGGTGAAGATCTGGATCGCGAGGACGACGAGCGCGACCGCGAGCGCCACGAGTGCTGACATGGCATCGGAGAGCAGGTGCAGCGGGACCCCGAGTCCGTGCAGCGGCAACGCGCCCAGGGTGGCGATGTCGGCCCGGTCGGTGGGTGCGATCCACTGCGCGAGCGCGAGCCCCGCGACGACGGTGGCCGTGCCGACGGCGAGGACCCGCGCCGTCCTGACCCAGCGCCGGGTGAGCAACCCGACCAGTCCCGCGAGGGCCGGGAGCACGACGATGAGACGCACGACCCAACTCATGCGGACCCCTCGCGAGCGGGGGCGTGGGCGTCCGCGGGCGCCAGGTCAGGAGCGTCCACGGGATCGGCCGAGAGGTCCGGCACCTCGGTCAGGTCGATGTGCCCGAACCGGCGGAACATCAGCAGGACG
>JBDTAU010000262.1:0-6689 GCA_039924465.1 Dermatophilaceae bacterium | reverse complement strand
TGGTGTTCGGTTTGTCCGACACCCTCAAATTACGACTGAACGTGCTGGGGCACCTTGACGTAGATCAAGTCGCGGGTGGGCGGAGCAACCGGGCAGGATCCTGCCCTGCCGCTCCCAGCGTGGCCCGCCGAAGATGGCAGGAAAGGAGCCTTTGGCCCGTGACGTCCGCCAGCAGCCGCGCAAGACTAGACGTGTGACGTGGCAAGTATCGGGTATGACTAGGACCTGTCCACCCGGCGCACGCGCGCGGCGTGCGCCACGAACGAAAGGATCTCGATGGCGGCATACAGCACCACTATTCGCGTGATCTTGCGTCCCCCGACGACGACCGCCGTCGTGACACCCACCACGACCGCAGCGCTCCTCGCCCTCGGCGAGAAGCAACGAGGCTTCGCAGGTCTACTCGACTGGTCCTCGAGCCTGGCACACCGCTCGTGACGCGCGAGTTCGAGTTCGCCTTCGAGGGGCGATACCGCCTGCCCGCGCTCATGTTCGGAATCAGGCCAGCCACCGCCCGGGTCCTGATCACCGACGACGAACTGCTCGTGCGTTTCGGGCCCTGGCGCCTGCGCACTGCGCTCTCCAATGTTGCCAGCACGCAGGTGAGCACTGGCTACGCCTGGCACCGCACGGCGGGTCCGGCCCACCTGTCGCTGACCGACCACGGCGTCACCTTCGCGACGAACTCGCGACGGGGCCTGTGCGTCTCGTTCGTGGAGCCCGTCCGCGCCATCGAACCCACCGGCCTCCTGCGGCACCCCGCTGCGACGCTCACCGTCGCCGACCCGGAGGCGCTGGCCGCCGCCCTCAAGCACTGATCCCTGTGTACCGAACAATGGCTCGAGACGCAGGCCCGTCGAATGATCGCCCTGCGGTGGCGCGATTGTCGATCCGAGGGAATGCCTCCGCACGACCTACGCTGACCCCCATGCCCGTCAACGACTTGTGCGATGCCGCACGTACAGCCCAGGCCGCCACCACGACCGGCACGGGGCAGCGATGACGGCGCAGGCAACCAGGATCGCCCTTGCGGCAGTGCGGTCGGCGCCCACTCTGCTCGAGGCGATGCACCGGGGCCCCGCGCTCGACGTCGCGGCTGCCGCGGATGCCGCCAGCCCAGCGGGGGAGAGCACAGCGACACAGTTGTTGCGGGCCGCCATCGACGACCCCACTGACCAGCTCACGGCCGCCATCGCGACGCTTGCCCTCGGCTCGGTAGCCACCGAGAGCAGTGCGCGATCGCTGGCGCGAGTGCTCGACGCAAGCGCACCGCACCTGCAGGACCACGTCGTCTGGGCACTGGGTCGCGGACCGTTCATCGGCTCCGCCCTTCCACGGCTGACCGGGTTCATCGCGACCGGTGGCTTCCGCGGAATGCTCGCCCAGCGCACCCTGCAGCACTGGTCTGCGGACCATCCGGACACCGTCAGGTCGGCCCTCGAGGCAGGCCTGGGCCAGTGCTCCGACCCTGCCGGTCGAGCGACCCTCGTCGAGACGCTGGGCCTCGTGCCGGGTACGGCGACGAGCGAGGCACTGCGCGGTGTGGCCGCTGACGAAGACGAAGGTCCGGCTGCGCGGGCCGCTGCCGCGGCCGCCCTCGGTGATCGCGGTCGACCACCACCGACCCCAGATGTGCCTTCCAGCCCGGCCCCTCAGGCGCATCCTGACCCTGCGCACGATCCCGACCTCGACGCCGACGACGCCGACACCCGACAGGTGCTGACCTCGCTCGCGGTCGGATCCGGGCCACTGGCCGCCGTCGCAGTACTCGCCCTCGACGACCTCGACCGATCGGCCCTCGAACGCGGCGACCCCGGCCATCACGGCGCGCGGCCACGGTGGAGCCCACACGAACAGGACACCGGCACCGACCGCGCCCTCACGGTCGGTCAACTCTTCCTGCACGCCGATGTCGACGGTGAGCTCTCGCACGCTGGGCAGGGCGACACGGGCGGCATCGCAACCCTGCTCGTGCAGCTCGGGGATGCGTTGCTCGAAGCGCGGCCGGCCGTGCGCCGGGTGCTGACGATCTCCCGAGGCACGCCCACGGGCCGAATCGGCGATTTGACCTCAGTCGGCGAGCCGGGCCATCACTACCTCTCCATCCCGCTGTGGGGTCCGACGGTCCCGGCGGCACAGGCGTGGCCGCTGCGCATCGAGACCGGACGGGGGCTGCGTCGACTGCTGCGTGCGGCTGGCGGAGTCGACGTGCTGCACCTTCGCATGGGCGACGTGGCGACGATGGTCGCCGCCGAGGTGGCGGCCGAGACCGGTCTGCCCATCGTCTTCACCCTCGCGCCTGACCCCAACGCGCTGGTGGCCAGCCGCGACGCGGCCGGCACCCTCAACCGGGCCAACTTCGGCGCCACGGACAGCATCGAACACCTCGTTTTCCGCGAGCGGCTGCTCCGTGAGCTTCAGTCGGAGTCAGCGCATCTCGTCCTCTTCCCACGGCCCACCCTCGAGCACGACATGCGCGCCCTGATGGACCTCGACATCGAGGCAGAGAGCGACCGGGTGTCGGTCGTTGCCGAGGGCGTGAGCATGGCCGCCATCGACGCTGCCGGCGTCGCCGACGGTTTGGTGAGTTCCCCCTCCTCTCAGGCCCTGTCCGAGCTCGACGTCCTGTTGGGGCAGCTGCCGCCCGAGCGCCGCGACCTTCCGTTGGCGATCTCGGTCGGACGGCTCACGGCGGTCAAGGGAATGGTGACCCTGGTCGATGCTTGGGCCACCGAAGGCGACCTCCGTGCACGGTGCAACCTGCTCATCGTCGGTGGTGACCTGACAGCGCCCACCGACGACGAGCGACAACAACTCGACGCCATCGAGGCCGTGCTGCCCCATGGCAACGCCCCCTCCCGAGGCCTGCTCCTGCCCGGGCACCGACCCAACGCGACGGTCGCGACCTGGTTGCGGGCCGTGCGCGAGGGCCGCCCCGGCGGAGCTGCCCCAGGCGGGATCTACGTCTCGGCCAGCCTCAAGGAGGAGTTCGGCATCGCGATCCTCGAAGCCATGGCGACCGGGCTGGTCGTCGTGGCTCCGGTCACGGGCGGTCCGGCAACCTACGTCGCTGACGGGGTGACCGGCATCCTGGCAGACACCCATTCGCGAGACGGTCTGGGGGCGGCGATCTCGAGCGCCCTCGAGCTGGCCGTCGCACCCGGCGCGGGCGACCGCGCAGCACAGGCAGAGGCCATGGTGCGCGAGCGCTTCGGGATCGAGACGATGGCCACTGCCCTGGCCGAGATCTACCATCAGGTGGCCACCAACACGGGCGTGCAACGAGATGCGGCGGTGGCTGCGTCATGACCCTGCTGGTGATCAGCCCCGACTACGCCTCCCACCTCTACCCGCTCGCCACCCTGGCGACGACGTGGCGCGACGCAGGTGAGCAGGTCGTCGTCGCGACCGGCCCGGCCACCGACGCGATCGTGCGCGGGTTCGGGCTCGAGCGGGTGGGGCTGCAGCTCGGGCGGGGGTCGAACCCGGGGGTCATCAGGGTCGAGGCGTAGCCCGTGCCGTCCACGACGTGATCGAGCAGGTCCAACCCGACCACATCATCGTCGACCACCTGGCCTTCGGCGCGCGACTCGCGCTCACCGCGACAGGAACACCGCACGCAGACGTCGTGCTGGGCCACCCGTCAGCCCTCACCGTCGGCGACGAGGTCTACGGGTACCCACCGGCGTTCCCGAGCGCGATCAGACCGGATGCCGCTGAGCTGGCGTCGCTACGACACCTCTGCGACCAGGTGCGCGACACCTTCACGACCGAGTGGAACGACGCCTTGGTCACCCTCGACCCAGCGGCGCGCCCCAGTGACGACGCCTTCGCCGAGACCGGTGACGTACTGCTACTCAACTACCCCGCCGAGTTGCATCCCCCTGCGCGTACGGCCCTGCTCCCGCCCCATGTCTTCCTCGGGTCGGCGGTGCGCGAGGAGGCACCAGACGAGCAGGTCGAGCGGTGGCTCGCGGCCAGCGACCGCCCGACCGTCTACGTCAGCCTGGGCAGCTTTCTCTCGGTGCGCTCCGACGTGCTGTCCCGCATCATCGACGCGCTGCGCCAGCTCGAGGTGCGGGTGGCCCTCGCCAGCGGTTCGACCCCACGCCACGAGCTACCCAGCGTGCCGAAGGGCTGGCTGGTCCGCCCTGAGCTGCCCCAGGTGCGGCTGCTGCAGCGGTCGGTTCTCGCCGTGTCGCACGGGGGCAACAACAGCGTGACCGAAGCCCTCACCGCCGGAGTGCCACTCGTGCTACTGCCCTTGTCGACCGACCAGTTCGCCGGAGCCGCTGCCCTCGAGCGGGCCGGCTTCGGTCACGCGCTCGACCCCAACGCGGCCACGTCGAGCGAGATCCGGGCCGTGGCCGAAAAACTGCTCGCCCTCGATGGCGAAGCGCGACACCGACTCGAAGCGCTCAGCACGTCGTTGCGCAGCCGACCCGGCGCTGATCGCGCGCTGAAGGCCATCGCTGCGTCGCCGGCCGTCGGATGACGACGAGGGGATCCGTCTTGGCGGGGGCCGGTCGAGGACCGTGTCAGCCCTTCGGCGCGACCTGCACACCTCGCCAGAACGCCACCCGGTCCCGAATGGCTTCGGCCGCAGCCTTGGGTTCCGGGTACGACCAGGCCGCATCCGGGTTCGTTTGCCCCTCCACAGTCACCGAGTAGTAGGAAGCGATGCCCTTCCAGGGGCACACCGTGTGTGTGTCGGTGGGGTGCAGCACGCTCTCCGCCACCGCCGACATGGGGAAGTAGTGGTTGTTCTCCACCACCACCGTGTCATCGGACTCGGCGATGACCTGCCCGTTCCAAACTGCCTGCATCAGTGCGCTCATGAGAGGGTCAACACCCGCGAAGGGCTGCGGTGTTCCCCACCCGACAGCCCACCCGGGCTCGGTGATCGGTCCCCGCTCTCCGCTCCCTCCCTACGCTCGTGGCTGAGCGAGCAGCTGGCAACCATGGCCGCGCCGGACACCACGTGCAGCAGTCCCATGACCACATTGAAGATCCGCAAGCGTTTGGCTGTGTCGTGCCCCACCTCGACGGCTCGGCTCAGGTGCAAGGGATAGGCACGCATGCCGCAGACTCCCACCTCTCGCTGAGTCACTGCGATCCGTCGGCCATATGTGCCCCCGGAAGCCAACACGGGTCCGGGGGATAGCAGGATAATTGCGGTGTGACCGTTTCCCCCGCTGACGACAACCAGGACCTTGACCACTCCACTCCTGAGTCCAGGTGGGTTGATCTCGACGGCCCGGTCCACTACGCCGACTACGGCGGGCCGGATGACGGACCCCAACTCCTCCTCGTCCACGGTCTCGGCGGCTCCCTGCTCAACTGGGCGGCGATAGCGCCCACCCTCGCTCGGACGTGTCGAGTCATGGCGATCGACCTCGTCGGCTTCGGGCGCACCCAGCCCCTCGGACGGTCACCGCGTGTCACGGACAACCGCGACCTGCTCGGCCGCTTCATCGACACGGTCATCGGCCACCCGGTCATCCTCGTGGGGAACTCCATGGGTGGGCTCCTCAGCATGCTCCTCGTCGACACGCGCCCCGACCTCGTGGCGGGTCTGGTCCTCGTCGACCCCGCCCTTCCGGTGGGTCCCACGACGCGCCCTGACCCGCTCGTCACGCTCATGTTCGGGGCGTACGCGGTGCCGGCCGTGGCTCGGCTGTTCACCTCTCGTCCTCGCGGCCCCCTCTCGGCCGAGGCCCAAACCATGGCGGTGCTGCGGCTCTGTTGCGTCGACATCACGCGGGTGCCCAAGGAGGTGCTGCAACAGCACCTTCAGTTCGCCCGCGAGCGCAGGGACTACTCGGATGTTGATGCCGAGCTCGTCGTCGCAGGCCGGTCCTTGGTGCTCGTCATGGCCCGGCGACACTGGCTCTACGAGCTCATGGGCCGGATCAGCGTGCCGGTGCTGCTCATCCACGGCTCGCAGGACCGGTTGGTGCCCCTCAAAGCGGCGAGGGCGGTGGCCAGGCGCAACCCGTTGTGGCGCTTCGAGATCGCCGAGGACGTCGGGCACGTGCCGCAACTCGAGGCGCCGGAGTGGACGATCGCCCAGATTCAGGACTGGATGGCCTCCGAGGGCGTCATCGCAGTCCTCACTGCACGTCAGTGACGACGCGACCGTCTCGGACCTGACGCACCTCAGAGCTGGATGACGGTGGCGTGAGGGAGATGAGTTCTGCGATCGATGCCTCGATGCCATCGGACAGCACGTGCAGGTCGGGCACGGAGTCGTGGTCACCCGTGACACCCCACGCCAGCCCACCGGCATACGACGCGATGCCGACGGTGATGCGCAGGTCCGCGCCGAGGGGAATGTAGGGATACAGGTCGGTCATCCGCCGCCCCAGCAGGTAGAGCGGCATCTGGGGGCCCGGGACGTTCGTCGTCACGGTGCTGAAGACGCGTTGAGGGCTGAGCGCCCACGCCTTCACCCCGATGGCGTAGAGGCTCGCGGGCAACAGGTCGGCAGCGCTGAGAAGGGCTTCCACGCCCATTGCCGTGCCACCCGTCTTGAGGGTTTGCAGCTGGGCGGAGACTGCGCGGAGGCGTTCGAGCGGATCTGCTTGCCCCACAGGCAGGTCCGCGAACACCGCCGACACGCGGTTGCCCAGCGAACCCTGCTCGTCGGTGTGACGGGTCGACACCGGGACCATGGTGCGCACGGTCCG
>JBDTAU010000261.1:0-4059 GCA_039924465.1 Dermatophilaceae bacterium | reverse complement strand
CGGGGATCCCGTGCGGGGTGGACTCGGCGAGAGCCTGGAGGTTGTTGTGCCACCGCGCCGCCATCCGGGCGTCCTCGAGTGCGTGGACGTTGAAGTGCGACAGGTGCTTGTCCTTCACGACGAGACTTGTCGGGGACTTGCTGATGGCCCCCGGATGCTCGAGAACCGAGCCGTCCGTCCCGGCCTCGATGACGGTTTGGAACATCAGGCCGGCTTTCTCCTCGAGGGATAGCTGCCCGAGCAGGTCTTCGACGCGCTCCTGCACGGAGCGCCGCGGATCCTCGTAGGGGTCGAGCCGCCCGTTGCCGTTGAGGTCCCGGTAGCGAGCCCCGTCCCTGCTCGTGCTCATCGTGGGACGCCTGACCAGGTTCACCTTCCTGCGCCGAACTCCTCGACGCCGATCACCGGGCGTATTGCCCGCTCGACGGCCCGCGTGCTAAAGGCTCTGCGGATCACGTTGCGAGACAAGACATTCCCGATCGCACCCATGGTCATGGCCTGATCCAGGGATAGGTAGCGACGCGCAATCGTGCCCGACCGTACGGCGACGGCATCGAAGAACCCACCCGCCCCGTAGGCCCCAAGCTCCGTCTGTATCCGATGCAGGTTGAGGAAGGCCTCGCGGGGTTCGTGCATCATCGCGAGGAACGATGCGTGCGGGGTCACAACGCCGTCGCCGAAGGTGGGGGTGGGATTGCTCGCAGTGCGGCAGTCGCCGAAGCCCGCGTCGTAGTTCGTCCGCTCCCGGTCTGAGAAGTAGCCGTCGGGGTTGAGGCCGAGGGCATCGACACCATACTCGCGGTAGGTGGCGAAGGGGTCGCTCGACGGGCTGAAACCCCAATAGCCGTAGCCCGCCTCGAGCAGGCCGTGCTCGCGTTGTGCGCGGACGTGCAGTGGGTGGTTGCGGCCCCAGCTGCGCGGAGCCCACTGCGACTCCGGCACGAAGACGTCCGGCATGAGCTCCTCGAACATGCTGCCGCCCCACCCGGGCACGATCCGCATCCCGCGGTATTCGTAGGCACCCTCGAAGACGTCGAGCCCGAGGTAGGTGCGCGTCTGACCGACGGGTTGGGACTCCTGCCAGTCCCAGCCGCAGTCGGCTGGGAAGGTACGCCACATTGCGAAGTACTGCTTCGCAGGGATCTGGCCGGTCATGATCCCGAGGTAGCTCGTGATTCGGGTTTCCGACACTGTCGTGTCGTAGTGATGGTTGGTGTACCAGACGTCGGGGCCCACCCCGATGTGGTTGCCGGTGTAGCCCGAGAAGCCGGGCGGCGGCGGGGCATCGTAGAAACCACCGTGGATGAGCCCACCCGGCCGAACCCCCGGGTGCGAGAGATCGGCGTCATAGAACATGTCCCAGCGCATCCGGCGCAGGATCCGGTCAGCCACTTGCCCCGCGACAGGGTCAGCGCCTCGCACCACCTGCAAGGCGGCGCCGAGCCAGCCATTGTCGACGCTGGACAGGAACGGGTAGACGCGCTCACCGGTCTCTGGCCAGGCCGTGATGACCTTTCCCGTCGCCTCGGAGTACCAGTTGTAGTACATCCCGCTCGGCCGGTGGTGCGTCATCCGAGACAGCGTGCGCAGGGTGGACAGCAGCCGCAGGGTGCACCCCGCTCGGGTGATGAGGCCGAGCTCGCGAGCCACGATCGTCGACCACATGAGACCGCCGATATTGGTCGGTGAGGTGTATCCCGAACGGTCCCGCGCCGCGAGGGACTCGGGGATGTTGTCGGCTGGCAGGCCGGTGGCGAGGTCGGTCATGGCCTCGAGGCTGCGCCACGTGTCGGCCGCCCAGGTGCGAACGCGATCACGCTCGGCGGCATACCCCACACCACGGGTACCGCTTGGTGCAGCGGTCAGCGAGGGCATGCTCGCGTGCGCGGCCGGGGTGAGCGTCACCACGGCGATGGACGCCGCCCCGCCGGCGATGAGCGTACGGCGGGAAGGCGTACCAACGGTTGACATGAAATGCTCCGTTCTCTCGGTCTCTTTTGGCACGGTTCGTAGACGGGGCGCCGTTACTTGATGCCGGTGGTCGCGATCCCTTCGATGAAGCGCCGCTGAAAGATGAGGAACACCACGAGGATCGGGACGACGACGACCGTGGCACCGGCGAGGAGCAGCCCGTACTGGGTCGAGTTCTGGCCAGTCGAGTAGAGGGCCAAGGCCACGGGGAGGGTGTAGTGCTGCTCGCTCTGCGCCACGACGAGCGGCCAGAGGAAGTTGTTCCAACTCCCCAAGAACGTGAGGATACCGAGTGTCCCGAGCGCTGGCCCGCACAGCGGCAGGATGATCTGACGGAAGATCCGCAGCTCTCCGGCTCCGTCGACCCGCCCCGCATCGAGCAGATCGCGTGGTAACCCGAGGATGTACTGACGCATGAGGAAGACGCCGAAAGGGGTGACGAGGAAGGGCAGGATCAGGCCGGGCAGGGAGTCGACGAGCCCGATGTTCGCCACCAGGACGAACAGGGGGACGAACGTCACGACGCCGGGGATCATCAGGGTGCCCATGACGATGACGAAGATGAGTCGTTTGCCACGGAAGTTGAGCATCGCCAAGGCATAGCCGAGCATCGAGCAAAAGATCAGGTTACCGGCTGTGACGACGACCGCGACGACTGTCGAGTTTAAGAAGTAGGTGCCGAATGAGAGCCGACTGAACAACTGTTTGAAGTTGTCCAGCGACGGGTCCTGTGGCAGCCAGGTTGGCGGAGCCTGACGCAACTCTCCTTCTCCCTTAAGGCTGCCGAGCACCATCCAGACGAAGGGAGTGACGACGGCGATCACGGCCACGGTGAGGACGAGATAGAGCCACCACTGGTTGCTCTTTCGAGAACCGACCATGCGTGCTCACGCCCTCTCTCGCAACAAGCGGAACTGGACGGCGGTGACGATGGCAATGACGACGAAGATGAGGTAGCTCATCGACGCCGCATAGCCGTAGTTGCCAAAGCCGAACTGGTTGTAGGTGTACATGGACAGGGAGATCGTGCTGTCGAGCGGCCCGCCACGGGTCATGACGAAGGGCTCCTCGAAGAACTGGAGGTAGCCGATGGCGGTGGTGACGGAGACGAAGAGCATGGTCGGCCGCAGCATCGGAAGGGTGATGTGGCGGAAGCGTTGCCACGCACCTGCGCCGTCGATCGCGGCGGCCTCGTGCAGAGCCCACGGAACTGCCTGCAGACCGGCCAGGAAGATGATCATCGCCGTGCCGAAGTTGCGCCACGACGACATCATGATCAGCGCGGGCATGGACCAGTTGGGGTCTCCTAGCCAGTTGGGTCCGTCGATCCCGACCCACCCGAGCACGGTGTTGATCAGGCCGTAGGCGTCTTGTAGAAGGAAGCGCCACACGACAGCGACAGCGACGATCGAGGTGACGACCGGGGTGTAGAAGCCGAGGCGGTATATAGAACGGAACTTCGAAATTCCCTTGTCGAGCGCGATTGCGGCAGCGAGGGCGACCGTGAGCGTCAGCGGAACCCCGATGATGACAAAATAGGCGGTATTGACGGCCGCCTTGCGAAAGATTGGGTCGGAGAGCGCTCGCGAAAAGTTGTCGAAACCCACGATGTTGACATCGAAGGGACTCTTGAGATCTCGTGAGGTCGTGTCGGTGACGCTCATGAAGAGCGACTGGATCACCGGCCACGCTGTGAAGACGAGGAAGAGGAGACAAAACGGGATGGCAAGCACCCAGGCCGCTCGTGCCTCTCGCAGACCGGACCGCCCTCGCGGCACCGGCTGTGGAGAGGGGACCTGGCCTGCGGACGTACCGGCTGGGGCGTCAGGCGGAACTCTGGTGGAGGCGGCCATGATCGACCCTCTACTGACCGGTCCCGATGGATTGGGCTTGCTGCTGCACTGTCTTGAGTGCGGCTGCTGGATCTTCCCCGGTCTTGGCCACCTTTTCCATCTCGGTGTCGAAGCCTGTGATGACCTGCTCCCACGTCCCGAACGACGGCGGGGCCTGGGCAGTCTTCAACTGCTTGCCGAAGGTCGCCAGCTTAGAGTCCGAGGCGAGTGCCGAGTCATCCCAGGCACTCATGAC
>JBDTAU010000260.1:0-4450 GCA_039924465.1 Dermatophilaceae bacterium | reverse complement strand
TTGACCAGGTTGAAGAAATCCTCTGGCTCGAGAGGGGTCGTCAGGAGCGACGCCACACGTCGAAGCGGTCTGATTCTGGTCACGTTCCCAACAATGCCCCCATCAGGGGTGGAAAGTCTCGTTGTGGGGCGTACCCTTTGGAGCAAGAGTTTGTGGTCCGGCTATAAGGATGAGCCAATGGCGACGGAAAACCTCGCAAAAGACCCACCGTGGTTAGTGCTTCCGGCTGAAATCAGCGACCTGCTCCGTCCGGCCCTGGCCGACGTCGTCGAGCGGATCATCGAGACCATCCCGCACGACGTCCCAGACTATGCGCTGCCGATGGAAGGCCGCTTCGGGCAGGGCATCCGGACCGGGGTCCAGGTCGCCCTCAGCCGCTTCCTCGACCTGCCCGGGACCCGCCTGCAGGCGCTCTCCTCGGACGACAAGGCGGTCTATGACTTCCTCGGCCGCGGGGAGGTCAGGTCCGGACGCAGCCTGGAGTCGTTGCTGGCCGCCTATCGGTCCGGGGCCCGGGTGACCTTCCGCGCCATCTCTGACGCGATCTCGGGGGCCGACCACGTCCAGCCGCTGGCCGCGGAGTTCTCGCCCAGTGTCCTGCTGGCCCTCGGTGAGTCGATCTTTGCCTACATCGACGAGATCTCGGCGGCGAGCGCGCAGGGCTATGCGCAGGAGCAGTCCGAGCGGGCGGGGGAGCAGCAGCGGTTGCGGTCCGGCCTCGTCGAGATGGTGTTGCGCGGCGACACCAGCGAGGCAACCCTGGCGCGGCATGCCGCCACGATCGGCTGGACCCTGCCCGAGGTCGTCGTCGTGGCCACCGTGCCGTTCTCGCGCGCCGACGGCCTGCGGGCCGCGCTGGGCCCGGACGCACTCGTCGTCGAGCGGGGCACCGAGGCGGTGGTGCTCTATCCCTTCGGCAACCGACGGATGCGCACCCGGGAGCTCGAGCGGGCCCTGGCTGGTCGGCACGCCATCATCGGCCCGCCGCGGCCCCTCACCGAGGCTGCTGAGTCGCTGCACCTTGCCGTGGCGGCTGGCGCCTACGGGCTGGGTGGGGGCGCTCACGAGGATGGCGACGGTGCCACCAGCACGGGCAACGGCGGCGGCACCAGGAGCAGCGGTGGCGGGTCGGCTCCGGGGGAGGCCGACGGGGCCTCGGCCCACCAGCCCGGCGGTGCGGCCGGCTCCGGCGCAGGTGGGGGCGTAACCGGCGGGCGCTCCCGGGCTGATCGGGAGCATCCCTTCTGGGTCGCTGATCACCTCGCGGATCTCATCGTGCGGGCCGAGCCCCTGGCGATGGCCGACCTGGCCCGACGAGTCCTGTCCCCGCTGGCCGACGTGCGTCCGGCCGTGCGGGAGCGGCTCGCCGAGACCCTGCTCGCGTGGCTGCGGCATCGCGGTCAGTGGGCCCCGGTCGCGGCGGAGCTCTTCGTGCACCCGCAGACCGTGGGCTACCGGCTGGGTCAGTTGCGGGAACTCTTCGGCGCGGCCCTCGATGATCCGCAGACCCGCTTCGAGCTCGAACTCGTCCTGCGGGCCGGCCACCACTGAACGTCCCCCCACCCACACCCCCGATTCGATGTATGAGCGCGTCGCATACGACGCGGAGATACATCGAATCGAGCAGGGCAGGGGCATCGAAGGAGGGGCCCGGACATGAACGAAGCGCCGCTCCGTGGGGAGCGGCGCTTCGCGAGGTGGCGACCCCGACCGGGCTCGAACCGGCGACCTCCGCCGTGACAGGGCGGCGCGCTAACCAACTGCGCTACGGGGCCTTGCGGTGTTGCGTGGACTGCGATGGTGCTGGACTGCGGTGCTGCGTGAACTCTACTGCGTATCCCCAACGGGATTCGAACCCGTGCTGCCGCCGTGAAAGGGCGGAGTCCTAGGCCGCTAGACGATGGGGACCGAACCGTTTGGGACGTGCGAAACTATAGGGCCATTCCGCGCGGGCACCAAATCGCCTGTGCGCTGGGCAAGGTCAGGCGCTCGCCCAGTCCCGGACCGCGTCCACCGGCCACGTGGTGACGATCCGCTCGGGGGCGATACCGAGCCGCTCGGCACGCTCGCAGCCATAGGCCTTCATGTCGAGCTGGCCCGGTGCGTGGGCGTCCGAGTCGATGGTGAAGAGGCAGCCGAGGTCGCGGGCCAACTCGATGAGCTCGTCCGGTGGGTCGCACCTCTCGGGGCGCGAATTGATCTCCACCGCGACGTCGTGCTCGAGGCACGCCTGGAAGACCTTCGCGGCATCGAACTGGGACGGCGGACGCTTCCCCCGGCTGCCGGTCACGAGTTGGCCGGTGCAGTGCGCCAGGACGTTGGTGTGCGGATTGCGCACGGCGGCAAGCATCCTCGGCGTCATCTCGAAGGCTGGCTGGCGCAGTTTTGAGTGGATCGAGGCCGTGACGATGTCGAGTTGGTCCAGCAGGTCGTCGTCCTGGTCAAGGCTCCCGTCGAGGTGGATGTCGACCTCGATCCCCTTGAGGAGGGTGAAGGCGTCGCCGAGGGAGGCATTGATCGCCTCGACCCGCCCGAGCTGCTCGGTGAGGCGCTCGCGGGACAGTCCGTTGGCGATGGTGAGGCGCGGGGAGTGGTCGGTCAGCGCCATCCACTGCTGCCCGAGCTGGACCGCCGTGAGGACCATCTCCTCGATCGGACTGCCCCCGTCACTCCAGTTGGAGTGCACGTGCAGGTCGCCGATCACCGCGGCATACAACTCGGCGCCGTCCTGGGCGAGGGGGGCGCCGTGCTTCTCCTCGGTCGACGCGAGATAGGCGGGCACGACTCCTCGCACGGCCTGGCTGATGATGGCAGCGCTCGAGTCGCCAATTCCCTTGATCTGCTTGAGGGTCCCCTGCTCCGAGCGCTCACGCAACTCGTCGTCCGGGATGAGGGTGATCGCCTCGATGGTCTTGCGGAACGCCTCGATCCGGTAGCTGCTCTCCCGCCCGCGTTCGAGCAGGACGCAGACCCGACGGAGGGCTTCGATCGGCGTCATCGGCGGCTCGAGCGGCGGCGGGAACTCCATGCCGGACAGGGTACGGGGACGACAGCGGCATACGGCAGGGTTTCCTTGTGCCGGGGTGGGTCAGCGCGTCGGCGGCCTGGGTGGGGCTGGGGGGCCCGGCAGGGTGCCACCCGGAGCCGGGATCGCTACTGCCTGCACGACGGTGACCAGATCGATCCCGTACTTCCGCTTGATCTCGAGGCTCGTGGTGAGGGCGTGGCCCGCGGTCGTGCCCGGTGCCGGCGCGATGGTCACGACGACCCGATCCGTCCGGGCATCGACCTCCACCTTCTCGAGCGTGACGCCCTTGGCGCGCCACAGCGCGGTGTCCGCCTCGATCTGGGCCGCGAGGCGCAGTTTCTCGGCGCTGGTGTGGGCCACCTCCCGGAACTCGACGTCACCGGGAGCTGGCATCGCGCCCGTGACCAGAGCCTCGAGGGCTGGGTCGGGGCGGGTCACCGTGACGACGATGTGGGTGTTGGTCGCATCGCTGGCGTAGGCGCCGCCGAAGACGTCCGGGTAGTCGGCGGCGAGGGTGACCGCGATGGCGTCGAAGGCCGTGCGCTGGGGCGAACTGGCCCCGGTCAGCCACTGGTTGGTGTCCCGTTCGGACTGCACCCCGCCGGCGCCATACCCACTGCCGCCCCCACTGTCGGGGACGGACTTGTCGCTGGCCCCGGCCGACGGGAGCCCGGGTGCCGAGAGTGCGGGTGCTTGCGGTGCGCCTTGGGTGTCTGCCTCGCTGGCTCCCATCCCCGACGCGGTCGACTGGGCCGACTGGTGCTGCTGGTTCGCCACCCAGCCGCCACCGAGGACGCCGACCAGGGCGACGCTGGCTGCGGCCCCGAGGATGGTGGAGCGGCGACGGTTCGCCTTGGCCCGGCCCCGATTCACGGCGCGCTGGACGAACAGGTCGTCCGGGGGAGGTTCGATGTCGTTCACGGTGCCCAGTGCCTTCCGCAACGCTCGCTCGGTGTCGTCGGTCATGAGAGTGCCTCGGCTCCGGTGAGGGGTGGCTCGGCCAAGCGTTCCCGCAGGACGGCGAGCGCTCGGGAGATCTGGCTTTTGATCGTGCCCTCGGCCACGCCGGTGCTGGCAGCGATCTGGGGGACGGTCAGGTCCTCCCAGAAGCGCAGCACGATGACAGCGCGCTGCTTCTCAGAGAGATCCTTTAGCAGTTCCGTGAGGGTCAGGGCCAGTTCACGGTCGGGTTCGGCGACGACCGGCTCCGGCGCGCTATCGGTGAGCACCTCACGGCGCCGCTTGCGTTGGTCGTTGAGATACAGGTTGAGCATGGTCCGCCGCGTGTAGGCCGCCTCGGCCCCCGCGCCGCTCCGGGGCCACGCGACATACACCCGGGCGAGCGCCTCCTGGACGAGCTCGTCGCCGTCGGCCCAGTTGCCGCACAGCATGAACGCGCGCCGTCGAAGCACCGTCTGTCGC
>JBDTAU010000259.1:0-2542 GCA_039924465.1 Dermatophilaceae bacterium | reverse complement strand
GTGTAGCGCTTGTCCTCGCCGTGGCCCCGGTTGCGATGGCCGATGTACACGCCCAGTCGCAGCCCCCAGATCGCGGTCAGTGCCGACACGACGATCCGGCGGGTGTCGTCGCCGCCGGCTCCGATCGACATCAGGTAGGAGACGATGGCGGCCACGACGAAGCCGGGCCCCCAGAAAATGTCGATGATCGACTGGTTCTTGATACGGATGGCGGTCGCCATGATGGCGCCGATGAAGACGGCGATCGCGACTGTCACGGCGAGCAGGTTGAGGGCCAGGTCGACCCAGGGCACGGCGTTCATGGAGGTCTTTTCAATGGTGGGGTGGTGGGAGGGCGGTCAGCTGAGTTCGGAAGTGAAGCCCTGGCAGGCGGCCTGAGCGTCTGGGTAGGTGTGCGAGGTGCCAGCGCGGCTGCGCGTGATGAGGGCATCGAGGTCGGTGGGGGACAGCCGGACCGGGTTGGGGAAGGACGTGGTGGCACCCTCGACGGCGTCGGCGACGCGCAGGCCCGACCCGGCCGACCGCGATGATGGCGCCCTTGCTCGCGGCGTAGGCCGCCACGGTGGCAACATCTCGGCGCCATGCCGTGATTCCGCGGCCGGACGCGTCTGGGTGATTCCACGATGCGCTCGAAGCCGAGAATCTATTCTTGCGTTGAGCGGATTGCTGTTTGAGGCCACCTTCGCACCCGGGTTCCCGACCGAGGCAAACTCCGTGCCCCTACGTACCCTGAGGGAGACCTCCATGTCACTCGACCTGCCTGCCCGCTCGAAACTCACCGCCGGCGGTGGCGCCGTCCATCTGCCTGGCGACCCCGAGTTTGATCGGGCCCGCGCTCCGTGGAACGTGGCGGTCGACCAGCGGCCCGCGGCGGTTGCCGAACCGAAGACTGTGGACGAGCTCGTCGAGGTAGTTCGGTGTGCGCGGAGTGCCGGCCTGCGGCTCGCAGCGCAGGCGACCGGCCACAACGCAGCCCCCCTGGCCGAGCAGGATCTCAGCGACGTCCTGATCGTCCGCACGCGCGCCCTCGACGAGATGACGATCGACCCGGAGCGGCAGATCGCTCGGGTGGGCGGCGGCGCCATCTGGGCCCCGGTGATCGAGGCGGCCAGCACGCTCGGCCTCGCCACGCTGCACGGGAGTTCACCCGACGTCGGAGTCGCCGGCTACTCGCTCGGCGGTGGCCTCGGCTGGTACGCCCGAAAGCTCGGACTTCAGGCGAACAGCGTCACTGCGGTCGAACTCGCCACCGCTGACGGGACCCTGCTGCGGGCCGATGCCACCGAGCACCCTGAGTTGTTCTGGGCGGTGCGCGGCTGCGGCGGCAACTTCGGCATCGTCACCGCGCTCGAGTTTCGGCTCCACCCGGTCCCGAGCGCCTTCGCCGGGATGCTCATCTGGCCCTTGAGCAGTGCAGAACGGGTGCTCACGGCCTGGGCCGACTGGACCACGACCGCATCGGACACGGTCACGACCTCCTTCCGCATCCTTAACCTGCCGCCGCTGCCCGAGCTCCCGGAGCCCCTGCGAGGGCGCTCGGTCGTGGTCATCGACGGCGCCGTCGTCGCCGACGACGAGGCCGCCCAGCAGATCTTGGCCCCGCTCCGCTCGCTGTCACCTGAGATCGACACCTTCGGCCGGGTCCCGGTCGCGAGTCTGGCCGAGCTGCACATGGACCCGACCGGACCCACCCCCGCCGTCAGCGACGCAGACTCGCTGGGCCCGATCACCGCCGCGGCCATCGACGCCTACCTCGGGCAGGTCGGCCCCGGAGCCACGACCACCCTGCTGCTCGCCGAGTTTCGTCAGCTCGGTGGAGCCGTGCGTCTCGGCCACGAGACCGGTGGGGTCCTCGACCGCATCGAGGCCGACTACCTGGTGCAGGGGATCGCGATCGCGCCGACCCCGGAACTCGCTGAGGCGGGACTGCGGGACGCCGAGAGCCTGACCGCGGCATTGCGGCCGTTCTCCACGGGTTGGGTCTATCCCGGCTTTGCCGAGCGCCGGGTGTCTCCGGAGTCCGTCTTCCGTGCAGACGTGCTTGCACGGCTCGCCACGGTGCGGGCGGAGTATGACCCGGACCGGGCGATGGTTGCCAACCACGTGTTCGGCTGAACTGGATCAAGCCGAGGGTCAGCACCTCAGTCCGAGGTGCCTTCAGGGCAGCGGCATCCGGCATCCTTCCCTGTTGGTCAGACCTCGAAGGTGACGCCCTGGGCGAGCGGCAGTCCGCCGGAGTAGTTGATGGTGTTGGTGGCCCGGCGCATGTAGGCGCGCCAAGCGTCGGAGCCAGACTCCCGGCCTCCGCCGGTCTCCTTCTCTCCGCCGAAGGCGCCCCCGATCTCCGCACCGGAGGTGCCGATGTTGACGTTGACGATGCCGCAGTCCGAGCCGGCGGCCGACATGAACAGCTCGGCCTCCGCCTGGTCGGAGGTGAAGATGCTCGATGAAAGGCCCTGGGGGACGTCGTTGTTCAGGTCGACCGCGTCGGTGAACTCCGCGTAGGGCATGACGTAGAGAATCGGAGCGAAGGTCTCCTGGT
>JBDTAU010000258.1:0-4421 GCA_039924465.1 Dermatophilaceae bacterium | reverse complement strand
GCCTCGCGCCGGGTCCAGGAGATGTGCGCCCGCTTCGGTGCCGACACCTACACCTCGGCCCTGAACGCGCTGCTCGACCGCAACTACCGCGCCATGAAGGTATTGCTCCAGATGGTCTTCAAGGATGGCGAGACCCTCTCGTTCACCGACTACATCTGCGACGATGGCGTCGGCTACGGGCCCTACCAACTGAAGATGAGCCTGACCCGCACCGGGGACAAGGTACTCATCGACCTCACCGGTAGCAGCCCCCAGGCGCAAGGACCCATCAATTACTACATCAACGAGAACCTGATGCGGATGTTTTTCGGGATCTACATGATCACCGTCGCAGATCCGCAGATCCTCTGGAACGACGGCTTCTACCCACTTGTCGACGTCAAGATCCCCGAGGACTCGTTCTGGAAGCCGAAGTACCCCGCAGCTCTCAACGCCCGTAACCACGGCATCGGACGCGTCTTCGACCTGTTCGGTGGTCTGCTCGGGCAGACGAACCCCGACCTGCTGAACGCCGCCGGATTCTCCTCCTCCCCGCACTTCATGTTCTCCGGTAACTACAGCACGGGCGACCGAAAGGGAGAGTGGTTCCAGCTCTACTCCATCGGCTTCGGCGGAATCCCGGGCCGGCCGATCGGTGACGGTCCGGACGGGCACTCACTGTGGCCGTCCTTCGTGAACATCCCCTGCGAGTACCTCGAGTCCTACTACCCGTTGCGGATCGACCGTTGGGAGACGATCGCCGACACCGGTGGGGCGGGCCTGCACCGGGGTGGCAACGGCGTCGACGTCGCCTATCGGTTCCTTGAAGCCGGAACCATCGCCATCCACGACGATCGCTGGCTGACCTATCCGTGGGGAGTCAACGGGGGCGAGCCCGGGGCCCGGGGACGCAAGTGGATCGTGCGGGCCGATGGGAACATCGACATCATCGCGAGCAAGGTGATCGACGTGCACGTCTACCCCGACGATGTCCTTCACTTCGTGACCTGGGGCGGCGGCGGTTGGGGTGACGCCCTGGCCCGAGACCCGGAACTGGTCGGTCTCGAGGTTCGTCGGGGCCTGGTGTCCAGCGAGGGCGCCAGAAGGTATGGGGTCGTGTGCGACGACGACGGCAAGATCGATGGCGCCGCCACGCAGGAGTTGCGTGAAAGGCTGTCTGCTGACCGACCGGACCCGTTGCCGACCTTCAACATGGGCCCGCCGCTTGAGACCATTCTGGAACGGTGCGAGGAAGAGACAGGGCTGCCTGCCCCCAAGCCCCCGGTGGCAATGTGGTGACGACATGAGAGACGAGTTCGCAGGGGGCTTTGCTGGTCGGCTCGAGCCGGGCCGCCAACCGGTCCTGCTCGTGATCGACATGATGCGGGCCTACTTCGACAAAGCCAGCCAGCTGTGCCTGCCCTCGTGGAGTTGCCTGCACTCTGCGAGCCGGGTACTCGGCGGAGCCCGTGAGCACGGAGTGCCAGTGATCCACACGCGGGTCGAGTACGGCCCCGACGGGATCGACGGGGGCGTGTTCATCCGTAAGGTCGGCGCCCTGCGTCAGCTGATCGGCAGTGGTCCGATGGGTGAGCTGATGCCAGAGGTCGCTCCCCGACCCAACGAACTGGTGATCGTCAGGCAATACGCCAGTGGCTTCTTCGGCACGAGCCTCGCCTCGACGCTGCAGGCGTCTGGGGCCGACACGGTGTTCATCATCGGGGTCAGCACCAGTGGTTGCGTGCGGGCTACCGCCGTCGATGCCCTGCAGCACGGATTCCTCCCCTTCGTCGTGCGAGACGCCGTGGGCGACCGGGACAGTGGCCCGCACGAGGCCAATCTGTATGACCTGCAGGCGAAGTACGCCGAAGTGGTCGACGAAGAGGCTGCCCTGAGAATGCTTCGAGGTGAGCGGTCATGAGCACCGTCGAGATCTGCGAGGTGTCCCCACGGGACGGGCTGCAGAACGAAGACGTGCTGATCTCCACCGATGACAAGGTCGAACTCGTTCGACGTGCGATCCGGGCCGGGGCGCGAAGGATCGAGGTCACCAGCTTCGTGCACCCTGGCCGGGTGCCTCAGATGGCTGATGCCGAGGAGGTGATGGCACAGATTCCACGAACCGATGAGGTGCGCTACGCCGGACTGGTCATGAACGCGCGTGGTCTGGACCGGGCCCTGGCCGCGCGCGTCGACGAGATCAATGTCGTCGTGGTCGCCACTGATACGTTCTGTCAGCGCAACCAGGGCATGTCCACGCAGGAAGCTGTTGACATGGCGGCCCAACTGGTGGCTGCTGGCCGAGCCGCCGGTGTCGGAACCACCGTGACCATCGGCGCCTCGTTCGGTTGCCCATTTGAGGGAGAGGTGCCGATAGGCCGTTTGCGTGAGGTGTTGGCCCGAACCCTAGCGGCGGGTCCGGACGAGATCGCGCTCGCGGACACCATCGGGGTGGCCGTGCCGAGCGAGATCACCCAACGACTGGCCCTGGCTGCTGAGGTGGCTGGCCCCGATGTGCCGCTGCGGTTGCACCTGCACGACACTCGTCACACGGGCGTGGCCAATGCCGTCGCGGCTGTCGCCGCCGGGGTGCGAGTCCTCGACGCCAGTATCGGCGGCACGGGTGGGTGTCCCTTTGCGCCGAACGCAACCGGGAACGTGGCAACCGAGGACCTGGTCTACCTGTTCGACCGGATGGGCATCACCACTGGCCTGGATGCCAAGGTCCTCGCCCAAACGGTGTCGTGGCTCGAGGAGCGGTTGGGCAAGCAACTACCGGGCGCGTTGCTGCGGGCGGGACCCTTCCCCAGCTGACCCCACCCCTGTTAAGCGCGCCCTAAGCAATCTCCGCGTCAGCCGTCCTACACAACGCAGTGGCTCTCAAAGGGGCCGGGTCACTGGCGATCGCGGTGCGTGCCGCTGCTTACTGCGTTGCGTTTTGGGTCCCATCCGGCCGTCAGGTCTGCGCCGTATGCTGACCGCGTGAATCGAGGCAGGGTGACGCCCATAGTCCGTCGCAGGGCCGTGCTCGCGCTGCTTCCGGTCGGTCTCGTGGCGGCGTGCGCGCCCGGCACCGACGGCCCGACCGGAGCGAGAGGCACCGCCGCGTTGCGCCCGACCGGCTCCCCATCCGGGGCTGGCTCGCGCACGCCGCCGGCTGCGTCCACGACGGCGGCGACCACTGCACCTGGAGCGGTCACGACCCCACGTCCGACCGATCCGATGAGCTCGTCGGCAGCAGCAGCAGCACCGGCACCAGCGCCAGCGCCCTCACCCGCGGTCGAGCGGGACGCCATCGTCGCCCGCTACACCGGGCGGTCGCCGACGCGCTGGGGCATGTCCCTGCCCGGCATCACCGACGTGGTTTCCGTTGCTGGCGCCGCACCCACCCTTGCGCTCACCTTCGATGCCTGTGGGGGGCCCGGCGGCGCACGCTACGACTCCGCGCTGGTCACGTTGCTGCGTTCCCATCAGGTGCCGGCCACTCTCTTCCTCAACCGGCGCTGGATCGCAGAGAATCCCAGAGTCGCCCAGGACCTCATGTCCGACCCGCTCTTCGCCATCGGCAACCACGGGACCCAGCACCGCCCGCTCTCGGTCACGGGCCGGCCGGCCTACGGCATCCGCGGGACCCGGTCCGCTGCCGAGGTCGTCGACGAGGTGTGGTCGAACCACGAGTACATTCGCTCGCTGAGCGGCAGGGCGCCAGCGTGGTTCCGGACCGGGACGGCGTGGTATGACGACGTGGCGGTGCAGATTACGCACGCGCTCGGCTCCCGGATCGCCGGCTTCGCCGTCAACGGGGATGCCGGCGCGACGGCCAGTGCTGCGCAGGTCAGTCAGGCCTTGCGCACGGCGCCGACCGGGTCGATCGTCCTCATGCACATGAACCATCCTGGACACGGCACCCGCCCCGGGGTCGCGGACGCCCTCCCGAGACTGCTCTCCGGTGGGACCCGCTTCGTCCACCTGACCTGAGCCCGGCGCGTGAACGGCCCTGTGTGCACTGGCTGCCCCGTCAAGGGCTGCTGGCGCACACAGCGTCGTGCAACGACCCCCAGCTGGCTGACCGACGCAGCCCAGGGATCACCCGGTCGCGAAGTCGGTGAAGGCTGCGAGAGCGCGCGGGCCGTAGACCGTGGCGGGCCCGCCGGCCATGAGGATGCTGACGCCGATCGCTTCGGCGACCTCCTGCTGAGTCGCCCCGGCCTTCGCGACACCGCGGGCATGGGAGGCGATGCAGCCGTCACACTGCTGGACGACCGCGATCGCGAGCGCCACGAGCTCCTTCATCTTGGTGTCGAGGGCGCCGGGCGCCAGCGCGGCCTGGTGGGTCTGGCCGAAGCCGGCATAGACGTCCGGGATCGCCGCGCGCAGGTCTCGCCCGAGCGGTGCGACGTCCCGCAGGACGTCCCGGCCGTGGGAGTGGCTGGTCTCAATGG
>JBDTAU010000257.1:0-6558 GCA_039924465.1 Dermatophilaceae bacterium | reverse complement strand
CTTGGGGTAGGGCCAGTAGAGCGTCGCGAACTTCGAGTCGTAGCCGGCATCGTCCACTCGCCAGTCCTTGACCTGCTGCGCGTTGAGCCCGGGCGGGGGGTCAAGGATCGCGACGCGGTCACCCATGAGTTCACAGTGCGCGATGACGGCGAGCTGCACGGCCTTGAAGCCCTCAGCGTCGATGGCGCCCTGCTCCCAGGCTGACACGAGGTCCGGGACGGCAACCATGGTCACCTCCTCGACCGCCTCGAGGGCGCTGAACCCGGTGCGTTGGGCGACATCACCGACGTAGTCGCTCGGGGACACCGGCACGCCACCGGTGACAGCGACCTCGTCGCTGACGGTCGCGGGCGCGGTCAGGTCGGTCTTGCCGTTCTCCGGCTTGGTCACCGTGGTCGCCTTCGGCTCCTCGACCGTGATGATCTTGGACTTCTGGTTGACCTTGGTCACGACGTAGTCGGCGCCCTTGGTGGAGCTGATGTTGTCAAAGGTCTCGGTTGGCTTCCCGTCCACCGAGACGACCAGCTTGAACTGATCGGTCGACGGCGAACCTGCACTCGCGTCGGTGACCTCGAGGGTCACCGTCTTGCTCGCGGCGGCGCCGATAGCGGTCATCGTCAGCCCGCCGAGGATGGCCTGTGGTGGACCGGCGTCGGGTTGCTCCAGGGCCACGGCGCCGTTGCCGTTGGACCCTGAGCTGGTGTTCGTCGCGCCAGCCACGCCGCTGCCGATCCGGACGATGAAGCAGTTCCGGCCGCCGTTCTGCATGTAGCCGTACACCGCGTGGGCCAGGTACGTGTCTGGTTGAAAGTCGCCGAAGGTCTCGGAGAACTGGGTCCAGTTCGAGACGAGGGTCGGTTCGTTCAGTGGTCCTCTTTCGGAGAATCCGACAAAGGCCGCGACCGCGGTACCCACGCCTTCGATCGGCCGTGTGCCGGCCTCGACCTCTTCGACGTAGACGCCGGGTGACAGATAGTTCGGCATGCCCCCTCCTCGACTGGGTCATGCGCTCCTCGACCGATCCGAGTGCGCTGAGATCCAGCCTCCGCCACCCGCGCCTCCCCGAGTACGTCCGTCAGCGCGTCCGCTCGGGTAACAGCGGGTGCCCCATCGGGCGATGCGCCGCAGGAAGGCTTCAGGAAGGCTTCAGGAAGGCTCGCCGAAAGTAGCCTGACCCTCGGTCACAACTCAGGTGAGCGGCATACGGACGCTTCCGTATGCCGCTCACTGTCGTCCCACGCGAACGTTCTAGCCCGCGACGGCTCCCTCGTCATCCTCGCGCTGGACGCCGACGGTGGTCGGCCGGGACATGACTCGCTCCGCGTTGTCCGAGGCTGCGCGCTCGAAACGGTCCGAGGGATCGCTCACCTTGACGCCGTCCCCGGTGGAGGTCCCGTCGACGGGGCCGGAGCGCTGCTGGATCACGTGGGTCAACTCGTGCGCGAGCATCCTCTTGCCCGACGGTGACGCGGTGTCGTAGTTGCCGCGCTGGAAAACGATGTTGGACCCGACTGTGAAGGCGTGCGCGTTGACGGCGCGTGCGGACCGGTGTGCCTCGTCCCCGGTATGAACCCGCACGTCGGAGAAGTCGGCACCGAGTCGGGACTCCATGTCCTCCCGGACCGGCTCCGCGAGCGGACTGCCGGAACTGTTCTCCAAGACGTCGAGGACCGGGCTTCGCATCAGCGTGCGGGCGCCCGTGTTGCCGACGGCCCGCTGCAACCGGAGCAACCCGGCCGGACCGACCACGTCGGTGCGCCCCGCTGCGGCCGCCCTGAAGAGGGCCGTGTCGGACCGCTCGTCGCGTCTCGCCGTCCTGGCCTGCATCGCTTCGCCTGCGATGTGGTCGTGCTCGCGTGCGTGCATCGTCGGCCTCCTCTCCACCCGAACCCTTCAGGTCACTCATTCCCCTCCAACGATGCCTCGGTCTCACGATGCTGTCGCCGGGCGAGCACGCGTCTGGCGGGGCACCGATCGCTGCCCCTTCGGGCAGTGGGGGACGGCGTCGGTTCAGGCGAGCAACGAGTGGTAGGGACCGAACTCCTGCTCGAGGCAGAGCCGACCGAGTTTGCGGTACTCCCTCTGGACGGCCATGACGACCTCCGTCATGGAGACCGCGCCGTCGTGGTCCGCTGCGAGGTAGGCGGCGGTGACGGCCGCCGAGCGGATGGCACCACCGGACAGGTCGAACGCCGTCGAGCAGAACTCGAGGTCGAGGGGTCCGGCGGTCGGGAGCGGCGCGAGGCAGGAGCGCCAGAGAGCGAGACGATTCGGCGCGTCCGGCAGCGGGAAGTCGACCAGGACGTCGAGGCGCCGGGTGAAGGCCTCGTCGATGTTGGACCGAAGGTTGGTCGCGAGGATCGCGAGGCCGTCGAAGCTCTCCATCCGTTGGAGCAGGTAGGCGCTCTCGACGTTGGCATAGCGGTCGTGGGCGTCCTTGACCTCGGACCGTTTGCCGAAGACGGCGTCGGCCTCATCGAAGAGGAGCACCCCGTTGACCCCGGCCGCTGCGGTGAAGATCCGGTCGAGGTTCTTCTCGGTCTCCCCGATGTACTTGTCCACGAGGGTGGACAAGTCGACCACGTAGAGGTCGAGTCCGAGATCGCCGGCCACCACCTCCGCCGCCATCGTCTTGCCGGTGCCGGAGTCACCGGCAAACAGAGCGGCCACCCCGAGGCCACGCCCGCCGCCGGGGCGCATGGACCACTCGCCGAGGACCCGCTCGCGGTTCCGTCCGCGCGCCGCGACCTCCTTGAGCGCCGTCCGGGTCGGCAGTGGCAGCACGAGGTCATCCCACCCCACTCGCGGCTCGATCCGGCGGGCCAAGCGCTGCAGGGCGCTCCCGTTCTCGGACCGGGCGCCGGCCCGGACGTGCTCGACGGTGACCACTCCGTCCGTCGCGAGTCGGGACTGTTGCTGTGCGCTGGTCGCCGCCCGCGGCACCTGGCCCGGCCGCATCAGGAACTGGGAGGTGGCCTGGCCTGGGTCAAAGGCGAGCCCGGCCCCGTGGAACGCTTCGATCCAGAGGCGGCCGCGCTCGGTCGCGGTGCTGGCTGGGACGTCGACGAGCAACGGCGGGTCTGGCGACCAGAGCGGGTCCCACGGACTGCTCCCGATGAGGATGAGGGGCAGCGGGTGTGGGCGCAGGGCCGACAGGACCTCGGAGGTCGCACCGATCGCCTCGACGGGCGAGGAGATCAGGCCGCAGGAACGCATCCGTGCCTCCCGGGCAGCCGCACGAGCGGCGGACACCGGGTCGGGCAGACGGCTCAGGTGCTCGAGGTCGATGATCAGGCCGTCCAGGCCGGTTCGACGTAGCGCGTCGAGCGCAACGAGCACACCGGATCCCGTCGGCGGCTCTCGCAGGTAGCAGAGGCGACTGCCTGCACGCAGCGCCCGGGCGAGGGGAGATCCGTCACCCCACGCGACGGAGGGGGCGGGGACCACGATCCCGGCCAGGAGCGCGTCGAGTTGGTCGCTCCCGATGAGATGGGCCACGACGCGGTCCGGCACCCGCACCGCGCGACCCGGGAAGGGCCGGTCCGGGTCGTCGAGCACGAGCAGCCCGGCGTCGATGAGCGGACCACTGGTGAGTCGCTCACGACCCGACGCGGACGAGAGGGGCACTCCACACAGGGCCAGTGCCACGCCGGCCGACGGCCGGCGACGGGTCACGTCATCGTTGAGGTAGCCGAAGAGCTGCTCGAATCGCACGTCGAGGTCTCCGGCCAGGGCCACGAGCAGCAGTTCCACATCGAGGGCGGAGAGCCCGCAGGCGCGCGCGAGTGCCGGGAGTCGCAGCTCTGCGGCGGCTCCATCCGTGGGACTGCTCCCCTGCTGCACTGCGACTGCCCCGTTGACCTCCTCCGCGTGGAGCACCCGCCACCTGGCATCGGCCTCGACCTTGAGCAACCTGTCCACGGCGTCGTCGCTGAGATACAGTCCCCGGAAGGGATCGTCGGGTTGCGGGTCGCCCGCCCTCCGCACTCCGACAAGGGTCCGGATCCGCTTCTCGACAAAGGACATTCGTTCCATCAGATCTGTGAGGTTCGCCTGGTCCGTCATGCTCGCCGCCCGGCACGTGGCGTCCGCGCCCGACCCTTCGCCTTCGCGGCATCCGGCCCGGCGACGTCTGCCGAGTCGCTCTTGCCTGACCTGGCTCCGGGTGTGCCGGTGTCGGTCTGGTCCTCCTGTGCCGGCCCGTTCCCGGACGGGTTCAGGCGCCGGACCCGAGGTGACCCGTCGGGGTCGTGGCGGTAGCGGTCGAAGTCGACCGTTCCCGTGCTGCGGTCCGACAGGTCCAGCCGTGTCCCCTCCAGGACCGGCGGGCCGGCTGGACGAGCCTCGCCGACATCGATGGGAGCGATGACGACGACGTCCAGCGACGGCTTGAGCTCCCCGCCGAGGGCCGACCAGACGTCAGCGAAGGCACGATCCTCGGGTGGCGGCAGGGCAACGGTGACCGGGACCTCCATGCCGGTCTCGGCCAGCGATCCGGTGAGGAACTCGGTCGGCATCACATCCTGCTTGATGAAGCACCGGAGCAACTCCGAGAGCAGCCGATGCTCATCCTCGGGACGCTGGGTCCAGGCCGTGACGAGATAGGACAGCTTGAAGTGGCGCGGCATCGGGCGACGGGACGTCACCACACCATCAGGGCCACGGGTCTCCCGCCATCCCTGCTCACGCCGACGCACGTCCTCTCGGATGTCATAGAGGTAGAGGTTGATCGTCGGTGCGTTGCGCCGGGCCGCCCAGTCCTTGGTGGGCGCGTCGAAGACGACGTCGAGATCAGACCCGGCGATCGCTTCGGCACGGACGAGGGAGCGCAACGCTTCGTCGATCTCAGAGATCATGGGTCAACTCCTCGACGCGAAATGAGCAGGTGGGGCCACGGGCCGGGGGGCGACCATCATCGAGTCCTGGACGGGAGCAAAGAGCCCATCCAGGGTGGCGGTCGCCACGAGATCGCGACTCCCGAGCTGGTCGCGGCGAAAGATCAGGATCTGGGCCGCCCGGATCGTGCCGTCCGGCCCGACCTGCAGGGGAGCGGGGCGAACGTTGACGCCCACGTCCCAGGCCAGCACCACCTCAGCACCGGGCGGGAAGTCGCTACCCACCGCCAGGACGACGGACCCCGGGTCGGCGACCGGTTGCAGCAGCCGGATCACCGGTTGCAGGATCACGAGGGGGACGGACGTGGAGTTGTTGGCGGGATCGGAGTCGATCACGGTCCCGGTCGCCACCGAGGCGGTGATGGTCGAGCTCCCGCCCGTGGCGAATCGCACTGTTGCCGTGAGGGTGCGCGTGATCCCCGGCGCGATCGGTCCCAGGTCACACGGGGTCCCGGTGAAGCACCCGGGGGTGCCTACCAGTTCGACGGCACCCGGCGGTGACGCCGGAGTCGGGTTGGAGGTGCTGGGCGCCGTCCGCATGCCCCGGGGTGTGTCAGCCGGTGAGGCACTCGGCGTCGCCGATGAGAGCGTCGGCAAGACGATCGTCACGGTGGCGTCGGCGACGGTGCCGCTCGCGCTGTTGGCCACGACCACGGTTAGGGTGCCCGTCCCGCCGACGTACCCGGGGTTGGGGGCCATCGCGACCGTCACGCTGGTGTCCGTCTCAGGTGGCAGGGCCGGGATCACCGTGATCGTGGTGGTCGCCTCGTTGTCGGACGGGCGGTCGTCGGGGCTGGCAGACCCCACCGCTGCAGTCACGGTGTAGAGGCCGAGCACGGTGCCGGTGACGGGGATCAGCACCGTGGCAGTGGCTGGCACCGGCCCGGTCGTCGGCGAGGCAGGCGCCTTCGGTCGCATCGATCCCAGCGTGCACGTGATGAGGGCACCCGCCGTCACGGCCGCGCTGACGCAGCCGGACGGGAGCGTCCCGAGGGTCATCCCGGCTGGCAGCGTCACCGTGAGGACGGTGCCCGCGCTCGTGCCGGGGCCCGGATTGGTGACCGTCGCCGTCAGGGTGGTCTGACTCCCGATTCCGATCGACGCGGGAGAGGGGGTCAGCGTGACAGCGAGGCTCGCCCACGGCTGCCACGCTGGCTCCGTCTCGGGACCGGCCTCCTGGGCCACGATCGTCAAGGTGGTGCCCGTGGGCCGAATCCGGTAGATCCCTCGGTTGTCGGCAAGTCCCGAGGGCTGTCCGGACAGCACGATCCACGCACCGTCAGGCGACCACGCCGGGTCCTGGGCCACCGAGATGGTGGCTCGGCTCGGGGTCGGGGTGCCGATGGTGGTGGTCGAGCCGATCTCCTGCTGGTATTCCTGCGTGAACCCCGTGACCATCTGGACCTGCGGCACCTCGTTGGTGACGGCTATCGCGGCGCCCCGGCGGTCCGCGAGTTCCAGGAGTCGCACCGAGCCGTGCTCTTCGTAGGCGATCCGCATCCCGTCAGGTGACCAGGCAGGGCTGCGCCCCTCGATGGTCCGCACGCACTCACACGTCTCGGGGGCATCCGCCGCCAGTTCGTGAGCAGCCCCGGTGGCGACGTCGAGCACCCACAAGGTCGACGCCTCACCCGCTGGGGGGGCCGTGGGGACCTCACGGATA
>JBDTAU010000256.1:0-2824 GCA_039924465.1 Dermatophilaceae bacterium | reverse complement strand
ACCAGCACCCCGCGGCGATCTCCCGGATCGGGCCCACGCACGACGAAGCCACTGCGCTCGAGCCGGTCGACCCGGTTGGTCATCGTTCCCGACGTGACGAGCGTCTGTTGGACGAGTTGTCCGGGGGAGAGGTGGTAGGGCTCCCCCGCACGACGCAGCGCCGACAGGACATCGAAGGACCAGCCATCGAGTCCGTGCCGCGAGAACGCATGACCCCGGGCGAGGTCCAGGCGGCGGGCGAGCCGCGAGACCCGGGAGAAGACCTCGAGGGGGGTCACGTCGAGGTCGGGCCGCTCTCGACGCCATCCGGCTACGACGTCATCGACATCATCGCCGCGCTGGCTGCTGAGTTCTCCACGGCTCATGGGGCAACCATAATCCCCATCAAGACTCTTGACGTCGAAAGAAAGGTCTGCTCATGAGTGAGCCCAGCCCCGACGCCGCTTGGGATCCGGACCAGTACGGCCGCTTCGCCGCAGACCGCGGGCGACCGTTCCGGGACCTGCTGGCCCGGGTGCCGAACGACTCCCCACGCCTGGTCGTGGACCTCGGGTGTGGGCCCGGCGACCTGACCCGGACGCTGGCTGACCGTTGGCCCGAGGCCCGCATCATCGGCGTCGACAACTCCGCCGAGATGCTGGAGCGGGCCCGGGCCGCCGACGTTGACCGCCGCGTGGAGTGGGTCCGGGCCGCGGTCGAGGACTGGGACCCAGCCGGCTGCGGGGGCCCGATCGAGGTCATCGTGACCAACGCGACGCTGCAGTGGGCTCCGACGCACCTGCGCCTCGTCCAGGCCTGGGTCCGGGCGCTGCCCCCCGGAGGCACCTTCGCGATGCAGGTCCCGGCCAACTTCTCTGCTCCGTCGCACCGGCTGATGCGTGAGGTGGCCGACCGGCACCCCCGGGCCGCCGACCTGCGGCCGGGCCTCGACCGCGCCAATGCCGTGGCCCGCCCTGAGACGTATGCCGCCCTCCTCCTCGACGTCGCACCTGTGGTCGACGTGTGGTCGACGACCTACCAGCACGTGCTGGCCGCCGGGGCCGCGGACCAGGGCGCGGCGCATCCGGTGCTCGAGTGGGTTCGCGGCACCGGCCTGCGCCCCGTGCTCGGCGTTCTCACGCAGGTGACGGAGCGGGCGGCCTTCCTCGCCGACTACGAGCAAGCGTTGGAGGAGGCCTATCCGCGGCGACCGTCGGGGGTGCTGTTCCCGTTCTCACGAATCTTCGCGGTGGCTCGCGCCGCACTCTGACTCGCCCCTCACGAAGAACTTCAGAAGGATTTTCAAAGATTCTCAAGAACCTTGTCACGATCCGACTCCCGCGCCGTCCTACTTCTGACGATGCCCGTCTGGGACGTCCTCGAGTCTGGGGTGAGGACGTCTAGAAAATTGGCGCGCGTCGTCGAACTTCGCCCTTTCGGGTGGTTTCGTGGAGGGGACCATCCGAAAGGGCGTAGCTCGTCGTGCCCGCAGGTTCGACAGGCGCTCTTTGGATTGAGACACTGGTGGTCGTATCCGGGTCCGGAGGAGTGCCGTGTCAGTTGACCTGACCTTGTGGTCGAGCGAGGCGTGGACCTCCGCTGCGGACGACTACCTGCTCTCCCAGGCCCGCGGCGGATCGGCCGAGGCCTATGCCGAGTTGTGGCGGCGCAACCTGTCGGCGGCCTACGCCGTCGCCCATCGGTTCCGCGGTCGCGCGGCCGCCGAAGACGTCGTGGCTGAGGCCTCCGCCCGGGTCTTCGGGCTCCTCGCGGACGGTCGGGGTCCAGAGCAGAACTTCCGCTCCTATTTCCTGTCCACGGTCAAGACCGTGGCCATCGACGGGGCCCGCCGGGATCTCAAACTGGTCCCGGCCGCCGACGAGGACCTCGAGGACCTGGCCCCGCCGCGCGTCGAGGACTTCGACGCGGACCTGATCGACGGCGACCTCGTGCGGTCTGCCTTCCGGGGCCTGTCCGAGCGGGACCAGCGTCTCCTGTGGCACACCACCGTCGAGGGGGCGACCCCCCGGGCCATCGCGCCCGAGCTCGGGATGAGCCCCAACACGGTCAGTGCTCGGGCCTCCCGGGCTCGGGACGCCCTGCGGGCTCGCTACCTCGACGCCCATGCCGAACGAGGCATCGCCGGCGCAGACAGTGCCGAGTGCCGCTGGACCATCGAGCGACTGGGGGCGCACGTCCAGGGCCGGCTCCCCAAGCGGCAGGAGGCGCGCGTCGCCGCCCACCTGGGCGCGTGCCATCACGCCGCGGGCCTGGCGGCCCGCCTTCGCGTGATCGATGAGAGCTTCCCCGTGCTCGTGGCGCCGCTGGCCTTCCTGGCCGGGGCGAGCATGCCGGGCTTCCTCGCCGGGACGACCACGGTCGGACTCACGTCTGCTGCGGCCACCGGCGCTGCCGTGGCCGGCCCGATCGCAAGTGCAGGGCACGCGAGCGCGGGAAGCACGGCAGGAGCCGCCCTGCCGGCAGGCACCGCTGGCTCCTCCGCAGCCGCGGGCGCCGGCGCGACACCACCGCCGCCGGCTCCGCCGGGTTGGGTGGACACGGTCGGCTCCATCACCTCGCGGGCCGCAGCCGTCGCCGTCGGGGTGGCGATCGGGGTCGGTCTCACCGCGGGTCCCGATCCGGCCCCACGGCCGACCGCCGCAACGGTGTCCCCGACCCCGTCCCAGCCCGCGAGCGCTGTCCCGGGAGTGATCCCGGTCACCCCGCCCCCGGCTGCTGTCCCGGCGCCGCCGCCGCCCTCCCCGACGACTCCGACGAGCCCGCCCAGCCCGCTGAGCGCGCCCACGGTCCCGCTCGCTCCAGTGGCGCCAAGCGCACGCCTGCC
>JBDTAU010000255.1:0-3891 GCA_039924465.1 Dermatophilaceae bacterium | reverse complement strand
TAGTGCTCGGCGATCCGGTCGATGTCCACCAGGTCGAGGTCATCGATGAACTCGACCACCCGCCCCTGGAGGCTGACGTGGGTGACCCAGTCGTTCGGGTCCATCGCGCTGATGCTGACGCGGGGGTCGGCCCGCAGGTAGGCGATCCGCTTCCGGCCGTTGTCCATGTTGACCAGGATGCGGCCGTCTTCGTAGAGGTACCAGGTCGGCACGGACACGGGCTGCCCGTCGGGCCGCACCGTGCTGATCGTCGCGTGACACGGTTGGGCGAGCAGGTCGGCGACGGCTTGGGGCAGCGGGGGCTTCGGCATGACGGTTCCTCTCGTGCGGGCTCGCTCCCAACGTACGCCGTGCGGGCGGTCGGAGGCGAGCAGAAGTGCGCTCAGCGGCATACCCCTGAAATGTCGTATGCCGCTGAGCGGGTCGGGTGGGAGGCTGAACGTCATGAGCCACCCGCCTTCCTCGCCCGTGCCCACTCTCACCGACGGGGTCGTGACCCTGCGCGCCCACTCGACGGACGACGTGGACGCGATCCTCGAGCAGTGCACCGACCCGGAGATGCTCGCCTGGACGACCGTGCCGCACGGCTACACCCGCGACGATGCCTCTGACTTCGTGCGAGGCATCGTGAAGGACTGGGCTGCTGAGGACGGGAACCGTGGCTGGGCGATCGACTTCGTCGACGACGGGCAGCCGAGATTTGGCGGGAGCATCGACCTGCGACGAGGCGAGTCCCCGAGCACGGCGTCCATCGGCTTCGGGCTGCACCCGGCGGCGCGGGGCCGCGGGCTGATGGCCCGCGCCGTGCGTCTCGTGGCTGCGCACGCCTTCGAACACGGCCTCTGGGGCACCCCCGTGCGGCAGATCCACTGGCGCGCCATCGCGGGCAACTGGGGGTCACGGCGAGTGGCCTGGGCGACGGGCTTCACCTTCCGCGGGACGGCGCCCGAGACCCACGTCGATCCGTTCGATCGAGGTGGGCCCGGACTGGACTGCTGGCACGCGAGTCTGGCAGCCGGCGACAGCCTGCTGCCTCGGGCGCCGTGGTTCGAGGCACCCCCCTTGGTGGGCAACGGGATCCAGCTGCGCCCGTGGCGGGAGGAGGACCGCGACGCGCTCGAGCCACGCCACGACCCGGCGCACTGGATGCCGAGCGGCTCCGTGCTGCACCCCGACACGTTCGGTGCCTGGCTCCTGGGCCGGCGCACCTTCATGGCGGACGGGCAGTCGATCGAGTGGTGCGTGGCCGATGCGTCGACCGATCGCGCGCTGGGCACGGTCACGGTGTTCGCCAGGGGCGTGCCCATGACCGGCGGTGTCGCCGAGCTCGGCTATCAACTGAACCCCAGCGCCAGGGGGCAGGGCCTCATGAAGGAGGCGGCCCGGCTCGTGGTGGAGTTCGCGCTGCGGGCTCGCGACGACGGGGGGCTCGGCTTGCGACGTCTCGTGGCCGAGACGGCCGCTGACAACCTCGCCTCCAACCGGGTGCTCGAGTCGGTCGGGTTCGCGCCGTTCGGCCGGGAGCACGCGGTCGATGCCCTGCCGGACGGGACGTACGCCGACGCGCTGCACTGGGAGCTGCTCCCGGGTCGGGCTGCGGGCTGATCCCGTCGGCAGCCCTACCCGATCCCGCCCGGGCTGGATTCTCGAGGCCGATCCCGTCGGCAGCCCTACCCGATCCCGCCCGGGCTGGATTCTCGAGGCCGAGCAGGCCGCGGCGGACCGGGGTAGGCAGCACCTCGGTCCGCGGCCACCGCCCTTGCTACGCGAAGGTGGCCCTTGTCGGCGGCATCTGGCTCACCCCGAGCGGCGGCGTCTTGACCGCCAGCACCTGGTCCACACCGATTCGGTTGGACTGGAAGGCCAGCGCCGAGCCGGCCATGTAGAGCCGCCACACCCGGGCGCGACCAGGAGTCGTCAGGCCGACGGCCCGATCCCATTGCGACTCGAGATTGGTGACCCACGCCCGGAGGGTCTTTGCGTAGTGCTCGCGCAGGGATTCGACGTCTCGCACCTCGAAGCCAGCCGTCTCCAGCACGTCGATCATGTGCGACAGCGGGACCAGCTCGCCGTCGGGGAAGACGTAGTGCTCGATGAACGAGGTTTTGTCCTGCTTGGTATCCCGGGGTCCGGGCCGACGGGCGATGGCGTGGTTGAGCAGGCGAGCGCCGGGCGCGAGGAGCTTGTAGAGGTCCGCGGCATAGGTCGGCAGCTTCTCGTAGCCCACGTGCTCGGCCATCCCGATGCTCGAGATGGCGTCGTAGGGGCCGTCCGTGATGTCTCGGTAGTCCTGGACACGGATCTCGACGAGGTCCGCAAGTCCCTCCGCGAGGACCCGCTCGCGGGCCAGTTCCGCCTGCTCGTGCGAGAGGGTCACCCCGACGGCGTGGCAGCCGAACTCCCGCGCCGCGTGGATGACGAAGGAGCCCCAACCGCAGCCCACGTCGAGCACCCGCATCCCGGGCTTGAGGTCGAGCTTGCGGGCGACGTGATCGAGCTTGTCGTGCTGTGCCTCATCCAGGCCGTATGCCGCTGAGGGCTCCTCCGTGAAGTACGCGCAGGAGTAGACGAGGCTGGGTCCCAGGACGATCCGGTAGAAGTCGTTGCCGACGTCGTAGTGGTAGGAGATGGCGCGGGCGTCCCGCCGGCGAGAGTGCTTCGAACCACCCAGCTTGATCTCCTCGGTAGGCCGCGGCGGCGGCAGCCCCAGGGCGCCGAGCCCGACGACGGCACGCGCGATCGCCAGTGTCGTGTCGGTGCCGATGTGCACGCCCGGCCCCTTCGTGGGGTCAGCGGATTCATTGAGGATCGACATCGCCTCGAGCAGGTCCCCGTCGACCTCGACGTCTCCGGAGACGTAGGCGCGGGCGAAGCCGAGCTCGTTGGGGGCCCACAGCAATCGACGCAGGGCGCGACGAGTCGTGAAGCGAACGGCGAGTTTGGCATCAGGTGGCCCGAGCGAGCTTCCGTCCCAGCAGTCGATCCGGATGGGCAGGTCCGCCCCGATCGTCGTGGCTACGAGTGGTTCGAGCTTTTCAGCGACTGTCATGGGCCCCTCCTGACAATGAGCACCCCTGTATCGCCAGTCTGACGACTCCTCTATGCGTCAACGAATGAGCACCGGACCAGATTCCCGAAGGCGTTGCTCTGTAACGAAACCGTCAACTCGCCGGGGGCGCTACCGCACTACTGCGTGAGGCCGGTGGGCAGCACCCGGCGGATGCCGACCTGCAGGGACGCGAGCATGACGTCGTCCGCGACCCCGGAGCCTGAGGTGACCCCCAGCACGTTGCCCAGCTCGTGCAGCAGGACGGTGAGCAGGTCGACGTGGCCGGCGGCTGCGGTGCTGTTCCTCGCACCGAGGATGCCCTTCTTGTTCTGGAAGGGAGCGCTGGACGTGTGCGCGTACCAGCCGTAGCCGGCGGCATCGGCGTCGAGGTAGACGGTCGTGCCGATGGTCTGGCTCAGTTGCCCGGCCGGCAGGTCGGTGATGACGAAGGTCAGCCCGGCCAACGTCGTTGCAGAGGCTCCGGCCGCGACCCAAGTACTGATCGCTGCAGCGGTGACGGTGGCCAGGGCTGGGGCGGTCAGGGTCGCTGCGCCCTTCCCAGTGGCTCCGTCCAGAGTCAGCGCGGCGTAGGTCACGGGTGTGGGGTCAACGGGTGCGGGGTCAACGGGTGCGGGGTCCACGGGTGCGGGGTCTGTGGATGCGGGCGGCGGGGGGTCGCTGAGTAGAGCGGCAGGGACCGAGGGCGGGGTCAGGTTCGCCTCATAGCTGTTCCAGCCGTCGAGCTGGGTCGCGAGGGTGCCCATCGTGGACGAGTTGCCGCTGGCGAGGGCCGCATTGACGTGGTCGACGAGCCAGCGAGCAGTCTGTGGGTAGGAGATGAA
>JBDTAU010000254.1:0-5339 GCA_039924465.1 Dermatophilaceae bacterium | reverse complement strand
CCTTCCCGATGTATGTCTGGGGGGCCGCTCAGCGGGGGACTCCGGTGCAGATCAACGTGATCGGCACCATGATGTTCCTCGTGGCCCTCATCGTCGTCATCACCGGCCAGGTCATCAGTAGCCGGCGCAACCGGGAGGTCTGACGTGCGGGTTCTCATGATCGGGTCGGGTGGGGTGGGTGACGCCGCTGCGCGGCTCGCCGCCGAGCGCGACTACTTCGACCTGTGGGTCGTGGCTGACTACGACCTGGCGAGCGCGCAGGCCACGGTGGCGGCCGTGACGCAGCGTGCGGAGTCGATCCGCGCTGACCGTTTCGTCGCAGCCCAGGTGGATGCCGGCAGCGCGGACGCGGTCACGGCCCTGGCCAGGGCGCACGGCGCGACCCACGTCTTCAATGCCGTCGACCCGCGCTTCGTCCTGCCGATCTTTGACGGTGCGCTGGCGGCCGGTGCTGACTACCTCGACATGGCCATGAGCCTCTCGTCGCGACACGAGTCGCACCCGTACGAGCGCGTCGGGGTCAAACTCGGGGACGAGCAGTTCGAGCGGGCGGCGCACTGGGAGTCCGCGGGCCGGTTGGCCCTCGTGGGGATCGGGGTCGAGCCCGGGCTCTCCGACATCTTTGCGCGGTATGCCGCCGACCACCTCTTCAGTGAGATCGACGAGTTGGGCACTCGTGACGGCGCCAACCTCGTCGTCCGCGACGAGCACGGCAATGAGATCTTCGCACCCAGCTTCTCGATCTGGACGACGATCGAGGAGTGCCTCAACCCGCCGGTCATCTGGGAGAAGGACCGTGGCTGGTTCACCACCGAGCCCTTCAGCGAGCCAGAGGTCTTTGACTTCCCCGAGGGCATCGGTCCCGTCGAGTGCGTCAATGTCGAGCACGAGGAAGTCCTGCTGATGCCGCGCTGGCTCGATGCCAAGCGGGTCACCTTCAAGTACGGGCTCGGCGATGAGTTCATCGGCGTGCTGCGCACTCTGCACACCCTGGGACTCGATCGCACCGACCCCGTCACGGTCAAGGGGGTGGCGGTGTCTCCTCGCGACGTCGTGGCGGCCTGTCTGCCCGAGCCGGCCACCATCGGGCCACGCATGACGGGCAAGACCTGTGCCGGGGTGTGGGTCACGGGGACGGGCCAGGACGGGCAGCCCCGGAGCAGCTACCTCTACCACGTCGTCGACAACGCGTGGGCGATGGAGACGTATGGGGCGCAGTGCGTGGTCTGGCAGACCGCCATCAATCCCGTGGTCGCGCTGGAGCTCCTGGCCCGAGGGACGTGGGCCGGCTCCGGCGTCCTCGGCCCGGAGGCCTTCGACGCGAAGCCGTTCCTCGACCTGTTGGAGGCACCCCGGCCCGAGGGCTACGGCTCTGCCTGGGGTCTCGAAGAGCGTTGACACGAGAGGCTGCCCGGGTGCAGGATCCGCGGCGAAGCCCAGCGCGGTCGCAATTCGAGCCGGGCTGTCATGAGAGAGGACTAGGGTCGGAGACATGGCTACAGTGACGCAGAAGTCAGTGCTCGGGTCGGTGCCCAAGGGCCTGTTCATCGGGGGGGCATGGCGCGAGGCCAGTGACGGCCAGACCCTCGCTGTAGATGATCCCGCCACCGGCAAGGTCCTGACCCACGTCGCTGCCGCGACCGTCGCGGACGGGACGGCGGCGCTCGACGCCGCGGTGGCGGCGCAGGCGGACTGGGCCCGCACCCCACCGCGCGATCGGGCAGAACTGTTGAGAGCGGCCTACGAACAGCTCGTTGCCCGGACCGATGAGTTCGCGATGCTGATGACGCTCGAGATGGGCAAGACCCTGGCCGAGTCGCGGGGCGAAGTGGCCTACGGTGCGGAGTTCTTCCGGTGGTTCTCCGAGGAGACGGTGCGGATCGGCGGCCGGTGGGCGACGGCTCCCAACGGCGCGACCCGCCTGATGACGATGAAGCAACCGGTCGGCCCGACCCTGATGATCACGCCCTGGAACTTCCCCCTCGCGATGGGCACGCGCAAGATCGGACCGGCCATCGCCGCGGGCTGCACGATGGTCGTCAAGCCTGCGAGCCAGACGCCACTCACGATGCTCGCCCTGGCCGACCTGCTGCGCGAGGTGGGCCTGCCTGCCGGGGTGCTCAACGTCATCACCACCGGCCACGGGCAGACCGGTGCGGTGATGGAGCCACTCATCCGCGACCCGCGCCTGCGCAAGCTGACCTTCACCGGGTCGACACCGGTCGGTCGTGCCCTGATGGGGCAGGCCGCACAGCAGATCCTGCGCGTCTCGATGGAACTCGGTGGCAACGCTCCCTTCCTCGTCTTCGAGGATGCCGACGTCGACAAGGCGGTCGATGGCGCGATGCTGGCCAAGATGCGCAACATCGGGGAGGCCTGCACCGCCGCCAACCGCTTCTACGTCCACGAGTCGGTGGCGAAGGAGTTCTCCGCCAAGCTCGCCCAGCGGATGGGCGCGCTGGTCCTGGGCAAGGGCACCAAGAAGGGGGTCGATGTCGGCCCGCTCGTCGATGAGTCGGCCCGTGACAAGGTGACGGCCCTCGTGGAGGACGCGGTGGCCAAGGGGGCCCGCGTCCTGGTCGGCGGGTCGGCGCTCAAGGGGGCGGGCTGGTTCTTCGAGCCGACCGTCCTCACCGACGTGCCGGCCAGCGCGGACCTGGCGCGCGAGGAGATCTTTGGCCCCGTCGCGCCCATCACGACCTTCACCACCGAGGCCGAGGCGATCCGCCTGGCCAACGACACCGAGTACGGACTGGTCGCCTACCTGTTCACCCGTGACCTCTCGCGGGCGATCACGATGAGCGAGGCCCTGGAGTACGGCATGGTCGGCGTCAACCAGGGCATCGTGTCCAACCCGGCAGCGCCCTTCGGTGGGGTCAAGGCCTCGGGGATCGGCCGGGAGGGCGGCTTCGAGGGGATCGAGGAGTACCTCGAGACGAAGTACGTCGGGATCGCCCTCTGAGTTGAATTCGACCAAACGTACCTGTGGGGGCGCGGGCTGTGGTGCAATCTCGGCATGACAACCACGACACGCCAGGAAAGGCTCGCGGCGCGCTCGTTGGCCACGCTCCTCGATGACACCGACGCCGTGCTGCGTCACGGGAGCCGCGCTGGTGCGCAGGTCTGGGGCACCGGGTTCCCGGTGCTGGACGACGTACTGACGGGCGGGTTCCGCTCAGGTGAGCTCGTCCTGCTCGGCGGACCTCAGGGCAACGGCAAGACGACCCTCGCCCTCCAGTTCCTGCGCAATGCCGTGCTGGCCGGCGGGTCGGGCATCTTCTTCTCCTACGAGCACGAGTCGCACACCCTGATCGAGCGGCTCATCTCGATGGAGGCGGCCGAGCGGGACCCCGGCGAGGTCGCCGAGGTGCGTGAGGTGCGCGCGGCCTTCGAGGCCGGGTCCGGCGGGGCTTCGCTGGCCGAGGTGCTGGACGCCCTGCCCGGTGCACCCGCTGCCTACGCCGCGATGCGGGACTACGGCGACCGCCTCCACGTGCATGAGTCGTCCGGGTCGAAGACGACGCTGGACGCGATCCGCATCGCCGCCACGCAGGTGATGGAGCTGACGGGGGAGGCCCCCTTCGTCCTGGTCGACTACCTGCAGAAGGTTCCCGATGCGGCGCCTGAGGAGAATGACCGGATCACGGCGACGGCCGAGGGACTGAAGGACCTCGCCCTCGACCTGGGCGTCCCGGTCGTGGCGATCTCGGCGGCCGACAAGTCGAGCCTGGCCTCGGGACATCGCATGCGCACCCACGACCTGAGAGGCTCCTCGGCCCTCGCCTTTGAAGCTGACGTCGTGCTGATCCTCAACGACAAGGTGGACATCGTCTCGCGTGAGCACCTCGTGTATGACCTCGGTAACTCAGCACGCTTCCGCGACTGGTCCATCGTGACGCTCGAGAAGAACCGTCACGGTCGGGCGCACATCGAGCTCGAGTTCGCCAAGGACTTCGACCACGGACGCTTCCACACCGACGGCAGCGAGGTCCGCGAGCGGCTCATCGACGATCGCGTCATCATCACCTGACGACGCCAGGCCGCACCCTCGTGGGCGGGGTCAGCGAGCGATGGTCAGCGGGCGATGGTCAGCGGGCGATGACGGTGACCCGCAGGTCGTCCCGCTCGGCCTCGACCTGCTCGAGGATCTCCAGCACCGTGCGGAACGTGCGCCGATCGGTCTTGCGAAGGACTCGGACCTGGTCCCAGACGAGCTCGATGTGGCGGCCGTCGTCGTTGCCCAGGTCGCGTAGGGCATCGAGCAGCGCATCCCAGTTGTGCCCGAACCACTCGGGGAGTCCGAGGGCCGTGGCGAATTCCGTCAGGACCGCCGCCTTGGTCAGGCCCGCCGGGACGACGCGGACGTCGAAGCCTTGGGCCACGAGGTCGGTCAGGTGGTCGTCCGCCTCGCTGTTCCGGCCGAGGAACGTGGTCATGTGCCCTCCCTGATCTGGCTGAACGAGTCGTAGTGGTCACCGGTGTAGAAGCGGTCGCCGTCCCGACCCGAGATGATCCGCCGCGCGCCGCGATCGCTGGAGCCGGGCGTGATGACGGTGTACTCGCGGTAGTAGCCACTCGGACGCTTCGGCAGGATCCGCTCCCGGTTGCTGAACGTCTGGTTGTCGTTGCGCGGGTAGGGATAGGGCCCGCCGGCCCGGATCAGGTCGAGGGTGCGCCGAGCCTCCCGGGGGAGAGCGGACTCCGCGATCCACGGCAGCCCCGACACCGGGACCTTCGCCGTCGGTGTCGTCTGCCGCTGGGTGGAGGACTGCCAGCCGCTGGCCGTGACGGACTGGCTGGGCAACGTGGGCGGTCCGGCCGCGGAGGTCGGGGCCGGACCGGCAGCCCGGAGGAAGAGCCAGCCGAGCGTGAGGACCACGAGGCCGAGCACCACCCACTGGCCGGGCTTGGACTTCAGGAAGGACACGGCAGCCATGATGCCTGATCTGCGGGATCGGCAGGCGGTCGCCCTGCGGGTCCCGGTCGTGGCAGTGGCCTCTGCGACCGAGGACGCGCTCGCCAGCGAGATCGCCCGCGCTGCGGACGAGGGGGGCACTGCGGCATACGACCCGGAGTTGTTGACCGGTCCGGACGCGAGCACGACCCTCGCGGCTCTGCGGGCGGGGGGGGCGTTCCGTGGGCGAACCCGGGCCGAGTGGCCGATGTTACGCCCCAGCAGGCCCTGGCGCACCCGAACTTCTCGATGGGACGGGTCATCACGACGAACTCGGCCACCCTCGTCGACAAGGGACTTGAGGTGATCGAGGCACACCTGCTCTTCGACATCCCTTTCGAGCGGATCGAGGTCGTCGTGCACCCGCAGCAGCTGATCCACTCGA
>JBDTAU010000253.1:0-6855 GCA_039924465.1 Dermatophilaceae bacterium | reverse complement strand
CCACTACGAGGACCACCTGATCGGTGGCATCGTGGACCTCGCCACCGTTTCCGTCCGCTGACCGGAGGTCCTGTGCCCGCCCGACTGCTGTTCGTCCACGCTCATCCTGACGATGAGACCCTGACCTGTGGGATCACGATGGCGCACCACGTTGCCGCGGGTGACGAGGTCCACGTCCTGACCTGCACCCTCGGCGAGGAGGGCGAGGTGATCCCGGACGAGTTGCACCACCTCGAGGGGCACCCCGATGACCTCCTCGGGCCTCGCCGCCTCGGCGAACTCGCCGAGGCGATGGATCGGATCGGGGCCGGGTTCCGGGTCCTCGGAGCCGACCCGGCCAGCGGGAGCCTCTCGCTCTATCGCGACTCCGGAATGGTCGGCTCGGCCGCTGCTGCCCGTCCCGAGGCCTTTGTCCGAGCCGATCCCGACGACGCCGGCGCCCGGGTTGCGGCCGTGATCCGTGAGGTCCGCCCCGACGTCCTGGTCACCTACGACCCGCACGGCGGCTACCGGCACCCCGACCACATCCAGACCCACCGGGTGGTGCGAGCGGCCCTGGCCCAGCTGGCTGCCGACCCCGCCACGGCCTCGGAGCTCCCGGCCCACGTCTACCAGATCCTCACGCCGCAGTCCTGGGCCGAGCAGGACCGCGCGTGGCTGCGCGAGGGCGAGTGGGCGGCATACGGTCTCGTCGTCCCCGAGATGGACGACCCCTATCCGCCGTCCGTGGTCCGCGACCACCACGTGACCCATGTCGTCGAGGACCCCACCGCGCGACCCACCCTGAACGCGGCGCTACGCGCGCACCGCACCCAGGTGAGGGTGGTGACCGAGGACGTCCACGCCCTCTCCAACCGCATCGCGGCTCGGACCACGGCACGCGAGGGATTCGGCCGGGTGCACCCACTCAGCTGGTCACCCTGGCACCGCGAGCAGGACGCCGGAGGTCCCCCGCAGCAGGGGCTCCTGCCCTGACTGGTGACGAGGGGCCTGCGCGGCCGTTGGCGCGTCCTCCCCGTCCCAGGTGCCGGCGCGGGTTATCGTCCTGCCAAGCACCACGCCGGCCGGAGGAGACCTTGGCCCACCACGAGCACCGCTTCATCGTGTCGAGGTTCATTTTCGCAGCGCTCGTCCTGGGCGGCGGCTATCTCGGCCTGTGCCTGTGGTCGGCCGATCACCTGCCCGCGACCGTCTTCGTTGGCGGGGTGTCGGTCGGGGGGATGTCGCAGGAGCAGGCCGTTCAAGCGATCGAGGCGGGCGCTGACACGGCCCTGACGACGCCGATCGTCGTGACGATCCCCGACGTCGATCGGTCCTTCGAGGTGGTGCCCGCCCAGGCCGGTTTCTCGGTCGATGCGGAGCGCTCGATCGCCGGCCTGACCGGCTTCACCCTCGATCCACGGACCGTCTGGGGCCGGCTCACCGGGTCACTGAACGGGCCGATGGTCACCCGCACCGACGACGACGCGTTGACCGCGCGCCTGACCGCGGCGGCCCCGAAGGTCGATGTCGCAGCCACCGAGGGGGCGGTCACCTTCCCTGAAGGCCGGGTCGCCATCGACCTGCCCAAGTCCGGCTACGCCCTCGACCTCCCGGGCACCAAACTGGCGCTGCGCCGGGCCTTCCCCGACCAGACGATGGCAACGGCCGTGGTCACTGTGGTCGCACCGGTGATCAGCGAGGCGGCGGTGCAGCGGGCGGGCGCCGAGGCAGCTTCCCGAGCCGTGTCCGGCCCGGTGCTCCTGGTCTCCGGCACGACGCGGGCCCAACTGGCACCGAGCGACTTCGCCCCCGCCCTGTCGATGGTGCCCGACCAGGCCGGTGGCCTCTCGCTGGCTTTCGACGAGCCACGACTTGCTGGCCTCGTCGCGAGCAAGATCACCGTGGACAGCAAACCCCCGACGCCGGCCCGGTGGATCTTCGGCCCCGACAACGGCCCACCGAAGCTCGTCCCCTCGGTCGATGGCGCGGTCGTCGACGCGGCTCCGATCCCGGGACAGGTCGCGGCCGCGATCGCGTCATCGACCGCACGGACGGTGACGATCAACACCGTGCCGAGCCGAGCGGACTTCACGACGGAGGACGCGACCAAGGCGGGGGTCAAGGACCTCGTCGTGGACTTCACGTCCCCGTTCCCGCCGGAGGACACGACCCGGACCCACAACCTCGTCGTCTCCTCCCGCACCATCAACGGCACCTACGTCCCGCCGGGAGGCACCTTCAGCCTCAACGGGATCCTCGGGGAACGCACGACGGCGAAGGGGTATGCCGACGGCACCGTCATCATCAACGGACGGCTGACGCGGGGGACCGGAGGCGGCATCTCCCAGGTGTCGACGACCATCTACAACCTGGCCTACTTCGCCGGGGCGGACATCCTCGACTTCACTCCGCACGCCTTCTTCATCCCCCGTTATCCGGAGGGTCGCGAAGCGACGGTCTACTGGCCCTCCGTCGACAACCGGTGGAAGAACAACACCCCCCACGGGATGCTCCTGCAGACTTGGATCGCGGATGGCAAGGTCCACGGGCGGGTGTGGAGCACCAAGACGTGGGACATCAAGTCGGTCAAGGGTGAGCGGCGAAACGTCAAGCCACCCAGGACGATTCGTGACAATTCAGCGACGTGCTACCCACAGCAGCCGCAGCCCGGCTTCGACGTCACCGTGACGCGACAGTTCTACCGGCCCGGGTCGTCGACGCTGGTCAAGAGTGAGCCCTACACGACGCACTACATCCCCGAGGACCGGATCATCTGCACCGATCCCAACGCCAGACCCTAGGCCGTATGCCGCTGGGCGGGCCTCGCGGGCGTGCGTCGCGTCAGTCGCTGGGCTGGGACAGGTAGGTGTACTCGTGGTGGACGGCGAAGTCGAGGCCCTGCCAGAACGCGATCCCGGCCTCGTTGTCGGCGGACACCTGCAGGTAGAGGCTGCCCATCGTGTTCTCCCGGGCGGCCATGGCGATGGCAGCCACGACTGCGGTGGCCAGACCCGTGCGACGACGCTCAGGGGCGACCCAGAGCCCGTAGATCCCCGCCCAGCCCGGGTGGATCGCCATCCGGGCGATGGCGACCGGGCGCCCCGATGCCTCGTCCTTGACTGACATGAAGAGCTGGCCCGCGCTGCTCGTGAGCACGGACTCGGTCACCCCCGGTTGCACCGAGTGGCCTTCGCCGTAGGCCAGCACCCAGTCCGGCTGCAACTTGGCGTCGCCGATCACCGGCACGGAGTCGGTCGTGAGCGGCGGGATCGCCGCGGAGGTGGCTGTCATGACCAGGACGCGGGACCAGTCGGGCCGTCCGCCGCCGACGAGGTAGCCACGACCGGTGAGGGCGCTGCCGACGGGGTGCTCCTCGACCTGGAACCCGGTCGCCCCGTAGATCTGGAAGAGGGCGCGCTGACCGCGGTCGGCATACCACTTCTGCGCAAAGGTGATGGCGTTGTGCAACGGCAGCGAGGGGTCGCCGACGGGGAGAACGGAATTGGCGCGCCCGGTGAATCCTGATGCGGCCCGCAGCTTCCAGTCGCCGAGCTCGGCCCGGTCGGTCGCGACCCACCCCTCGCTCATGGTGCGCTGCAGGTCGTCCGGGCTGATCCGCTGGTGCGGGCGGCCTCGTCGGTCCGCCGCCGGCGGGACGTCCTTGGCCACGATGACCTCGGATCGGGTCAGTTTGACCTTGCCCGTCGGCGTCTCGACGATCAGCACGTCAGCATTGCGGGCCAGCAGCACCCCGACCACGTCGGTGGCCCCAAAATCGGCGGACTCGGGCAGTCGGTAGCGCACGACCACCCGGCTGCCGATCGTCAGGGCTGCGGTGGGATCGGCTCCTCGCGAGGACGTGCCAGCACCGGTCGTCGCATCGCCACTCATGTCCGGCATACTAGGTGGGAGCAGCCCGCACCCGCAGGAGGACCCCATCTCATGACCTACGTCATCGCCCAGCCTTGTGTCGACCTCAAGGACAAGGCGTGCGTCGAGGAGTGTCCGGTTGACTGCATCTACGAGGGCAACCGCTCGCTCTACATCCACCCGGACGAGTGTGTCGACTGCGGTGCGTGCGAGCCGGTCTGCCCCGTCGAGGCGATCTACTACGAGGACGACACCCCGGAGCAGTGGGCGGAGTACTACACGGCCAACGTCGAGTTCTTCACCGACCTGGGCAGCCCCGGCGGCGCAGCCAGGCTCGGCCTGATCGACAAGGACCACCCGATCATCGCCGCCCTGCCCCCGCAGAAGCACGACGAGTGAGCGTCGCGGGGCTCCCGGACTTCCCCTGGGACTCCCTGGCGCCGTTCAAGGCGCAGGCCGGCGCGCACCCGGACGGGATCGTCGACCTGTCGGTCGGGACCCCGGTCGACCCCACCCCGGCCGTGGCCCGGGAGGCGTTGGCCCAGGCGTCGGACGCCTCTGGCTACCCCCAGACCGCCGGGACCCCCGAGGTCCGGGCCGCCGTGGTCGAGTGGTTTGCCCGTCGTCGCGGCGTCTCCGGGCTGGAGACGGACGCGGTCCTGCCACTGATCGGGAGCAAGGAACTGGTCGCCTGGTTGCCCACGCTCCTCGGCCTGGGTGCTGGTGACTTGGTCGGGATCCCCGCGGTCGCCTATCCGACCTACGACGTGGGCGCTCGTCTCGCCGGCGCATCGACCGTCGTGGCCCAGTCACTCACCAGCCTCGGTCCACTGACCCCGTCCACGACGCCCAAACTGCTGTGGCTCAACAGCCCCGGCAATCCCAACGGCCAGGTCCTCGGCGTCCCGCACCTGGCCAAGGTCGTCGCGTGGGCTCGCCGGCACGGTGTCATCGTCGCCAGCGACGAGTGCTACGCGGAGCTGGACTGGCGCGACGGCCAGGTCGGCACGGCGACTCCGAGCCTGCTGGACCCCGACGTCTGTGGCGACTCGCACGAGGGGCTCCTCGCGGTGTACTCGCTGTCCAAGCAGTCCAATCTGGCTGGCTACCGGGCCGCGTTCGTCGCCGGTGACCGAGCTCTGGTGCAGCGAATCCTCGAGGTCCGCAAGCACGCCGGCATGATCGTGCCGGCCCCGGTCCAGCACGCGATGGCCGCGGTGCTGGGCGACGACGCGCATGTCGAGGCCCAGCGCGAGGTCTATGGCCGGCGGCGCGACGTGCTGCTCGGCGCGGTGGCGCGCGCGGGTCTGCGGGTCGAGCACTCCGAGGCAGGCCTCTACCTCTGGGCCACCCGGGACGAGGACTGCTGGACGACGGTGGCCGACCTCGCCGGGCGCGGCATCCTCGTGGCCCCGGGGTCCTTCTACGGACCTGCCGGTGCCCGCCACGTCCGGATCGCGCTGACAGCGACCGACGAGCGCATCGCAGCGGCAGCCGCACGCCTCTGCGGTGTTCCCCGCCCGGTGCCTCGGAAGGGCGGACTCTGACCCCGGGCCAGGTATCACCCAACCACCGCGCTGGGGTAACGTCGCATTTCGAAGACGTGCGGCTCAGGTCGCCGGACCCGAGGAGACGAGGACACCGTGACCACTGCGCAGGATGCAACTCTCAACGTCGGCGAGAAGGAGCTGATCCTCCCGGGCGTCGATGCCGTCGACGGCACGGATGGCCTGGGCGTCGGCTCGTTGCTCAAGGAGACCGGACTGGTCACCTATGACCCCGGTTTCGTCAACACTGCGGCCTGCAAGAGTGCGATCACCTACATCGACGGTGACCAGGGGATCCTGCGCTATCGCGGTTATCCGATCGACCAACTTGCGGAGAAGTCCACCTTCGTCGAGGTCGCCTACCTCCTGATCTATGGCGAGTTGCCCACGAGCGACCAGTTGGGTGTCTTCGAGGAGTCGATCCGTCGCCACACCATGCTGCACGAGGATCTGCGGGCCTTCTTCAACGGCTTCCCCCGCGATGCGCACCCGATGCCGGTGCTCAGCTCGGCGGTCTCGGCGCTCGGCACGTTCTACCAGGACAGCCTCGACCCCTTCGACCCGGAGCAGGTCGAGATCTCGACCGTCCGGCTGCTGGCCAAGCTGCCGACGATCGCTGCCTACGCCTATAAGAAGAGCGTCGGGCAGCCCTACGTCTACCCCAACAACTCGTTGAGCCTGACCGAGAACTTCCTCCGGATGACCTTCAGCCTGCCGGCCGAGGAGTACGAACTCGACCAGACCGTGGTCGACGCGCTCGATCTGCTCTTCATCCTGCATGCCGACCACGAGCAGAACTGCTCGACCTCGACCGTGCGCCTCGTCGGCTCGGCACACGCGAACCTCTTCAACTCGGTCTCCGCCGGCATCCACGCGCTGTCCGGCCCGCTGCACGGCGGGGCCAACCAGGCCGTCCTGGAGATGCTGGGTGAGTTGCACGAGACCGGCCAGGACCCCAAGGCCTTCATGGAGCGCGTCAAGAACAAGGAGGACGGCGTCCGGCTGATGGGCTTCGGCCACCGGGTCTACAAGAACTACGACCCGCGGGCTGCGATCGTCAAGAAGTCCGCTGACGCCATCCTCGAGAAGCTCGGCAAGAACGACCCGCTGCTCGACATCGCCAAGCAGCTCGAGGCGGTCGCGCTGGCGGACGACTACTTCGTCGAGCGCCGGCTCTACCCCAACGTCGACTTCTACACGGGCCTGATCTACAAGGCGATGGGCTTCCCCTCGCACATGTTCACCGCGCTCTTCGCGATCGGCCGGCTGCCGGGCTGGATCGCCCAGTGGCGCGAGATGATGGCTGACCCCGAGACGAAGATCGGCCGCCCGCGCCAGATCTACACCGGCCTGATCTACAAGGCGATGGGCTTCCCGACGAAGATGTTCACCGTCCTCTTCGCTCTCGGCCGCGTGCCCGGGTGGATCGCCCAGTGGCGCGAGATGATGGAGGACC